>NZ_DATNGK010000124.1:0-6287 GCF_035605935.1 Actinocrinis sp.
GAAGGAGCGGAACGTCGTCGTCGCGTCCGTGACCTCACACCAGCCGAGCATTCGCTGTCCCGCTGGCGCGGACAGATCTTCCGCGCCCGCCCAGACGTGCAGCGGCGCGGCGATCGGCATCGTTTGCGGCGAGCCCGGAGAACCCGGAGAACCCGGAGAGTCCGGCGAGTCACCGGCACGCGGCGGCAGCGCTCCGGCGACGATAACCGCGCTGACGCCGCCCGTAGCCAGCCCGCTGTCCCGCGCCCCAGGCTGCTCCAACCTGCGGGCCAGCTCGATCGCCACCTGCGCCCCGTCGCCCTGTCCGACCACGACGACGTCGTAGGCGAGCACGCCCGCGGGCAACTGCCGCGCGATCGCCTCGCTCTCAGCCGCGGCAGAACCCTGATCCGAAGCTGCGCGGTGATCCGAAGCTGCGCTGTGCCGATCCGTGTCAGTGCTCAGCGACCGCTCGACCACCACGAACAGGACATCGCCAAGAGCGCGGGCCAGCGCCGCGGTTGCCGCGTGCGTGACACCGGTCCTCGGGATCAGGACGACCATCGAACCCCACATGACCCGAGCAAAGCGCACCCCAGGCGCGACGACGGGCAGTTGGCACCGGCAGATCGGCGGCAGTTTCCGCCGGCGGCGGCGCTGAAAGTTACCGCGGATCCAACACAGAAAAACGCCACGAACGCACAAATCGCCGACCAGAGCGCCGCCAGCGCGCACCGCGAGTCCATACACTTGGGAAAGTACGCGCCCGACCGCGCCGCCCGGCCTGAGGCGGCAGCCGGCCGGGTCCATTCACGGAAGGGGCCGCGATGCATCCCGGCGCGAGTTCGCCGTCGCCGGCCAGCGGCCCAGGGCGGGGCCGGCGGGCGGCCGACGGCTCCCTGCTACACGCGGCGCGGCCGACCATGAAGGACGTCGCGGCGCGCGCCGGAGTCGGGCTCAAGACCGTCTCGCGGGTGGTCAACGGTGAGCCCGGGGTGCTGCCGGGCACCGCGGCGCTGGTGCAGCAGGCCATCGACGAGCTCGGGTTCCGCCGCAACGACAGCGCGCGGCAGCTGCGCACCGGGCGCACCGCCGGCATTGGGCTGGTCATGGAGGATGTGGCCGACCCGTTCTACTCACTGCTCAACGGAGCGGTCGAGGAGGTGGCTCGGGCGCATGGCTCGCTGGTCTTCACCGCCTCCTCCGAGGACGACCCGCGCCGCGAGTCGGAGCTGGCGCTGGCGCTGTGTTCGCGCCGGGTCGACGGCCTGATCATGGTGCCGGCCGCGGAGGATCACACCTACTTGCTGCCCGAGCTCGACGCGGGTCTCGCTCTCGTCTTCGCCGACCGACCGCCGGTCGGCCTGGCCGCGGACACCGTGCTGGTCGACAACGCGGAGGGCGCGCGAAAGGGCGTAGCGCACCTGATCGCGCACGGGCATCGCAGGATCGGTTACATCGGCGACTCCTCGCGTATCTACACATCGACAGAACGGCTTAGCGGCTACCGCAGAGCGATGGCGGACGCCGGGGCGCCGATCGACGAGTCATGGATCGCGCTCGGCCCCTCGGATCAGGCGCGGGTAGGCGACGCGCTCGACCACCTGCTCGACCCGCGCCGAGCGCACCCGATCACGGCACTGTTCACCGGGAACAACCGGCTGACGGTCGCAGTGCTGCGCGAACTGGCGGAGCGTCAGCGTGCGCAGGAGGTCACCGGAGTGCCGACGCCTGGAGGCACGCCCGGACTCGCGCTGGTCGGCTTCGACGATTTCGAGCTTGCGGACCTGCTCACCCCGGCGATCACCGTGGTGGCCCAGGACGCGGCCGGACTCGGCCGCGCGAGCGCGCAACTGCTGTTCGCTCGGCTCGAAGGCGACACCTCCCCGGTGCGCCGGATCGTGCTGCCCACAGTGCTGGTGCCGCGCGGCTCCGGCGAACTACCGCCGGCATCGTAGGTCGAAGGCGGCAGCTGTCCTGCTGAACTGGACAACGTCCTGGCAGCTAATTTGTCCCGCTGAACTGGACAACCCCGGTGGCTATATGTCCCGCTGGACTGGACAACCACGCGCCAGCCCGACAGCTGTCCCGCTGGACTGGACAACCACCCGCGGGCCCCACAGCTGTCCCGCTGGACTGGACAACCGCTCCGAGCGCGCACGGCGAAGCGGGGCCGCCACGGATCTCGCGGCGGCCCCGCTCCTACCGTCTCAGTGAGCTGACGCCGCGCGGAGCGTGCTCACCTCGGCGGTCACCGGTCCTCCGGTGATGCGGCACCGGTTCCCGGCCTTGCGCCTGCCCTCTCGGCTCAAGGTGTTCGCCCGGTCAGCCGACCGCGATCGCGAAGATGCCGATCGCGCCCTGGTTGACCGTCGCGGGCAGGGTGATACTGGCTACCGTCTTCGAGCTGTCCACCGAGATGGTCTGCGAGAAGACGTAGGTGGTGACGTTCTGCGGCGTGCTTCCTCCCGCGTTGCGGTACGGCGTCTTCGCCACGATCTGGTTGCTGAACGCCGGTGAGGAACTGCCCGCGCCGAGGGTCCAGTCGCTGAACCCGAGCGTCGCGGTCGAGGTGGTGCCGTCGGTGTAGGTGACCGTGACAGTGCCCGAAGTTCCGCTGCTCGGCGCGTTGGTAGCGCTGCCGAGGAACCCGATCTGCGTGGCTCCCGCCGAAGCCTTCAGCGCAATGGTCTGCCCTGAGGCCTGCAACGAGTCCGGCTGACCGGCGGCAATGTTCGGCCACGTATACGTCAGCCCGCTGGAGGTCACGCTCGCCCCGGGCGCCAGGCCCACAGCTGTCAGCGCCTGCTCCGAGTAGCTGAACCCGTCGCCGTCGTAGTTGGCCGCGGCGCCGTTGCTGTCGTCGCTGATACCGGCGACATCGTAGAACGGCACCAGGTCACCCGGAGTGTCAACCGTCACCGACATCTGCGTCGGCAGGATGGTGCCCGCAGTGCTGGTCAGATCGAACGAGACCGGATAGACCCCGTCCGTCGGGCCCGCGGTGACCGTGACGGCGGCGCTAGCCGTGCCGTTCGCCGCGACCGTGAGCGTGCCGCTGGACGGAGTGACCGTGACGCCCGCGGCCGGCTTGGCTGTCCAGTTCACCGTCTGCGCCGCGCCGTCGGTCGAGGTGACCGCCAGCGTCGCCGAGGTGGACTGGCCCGGCTGGAGGACCGCCGAGGACGGGGTGACCGATCCGGTCGAGCCGAACACCGGGCCGTAGGACGGCGGGGCGTCCGCCGCGGCCGTGCCCCACGTGGTCGGGGTCTTCGACAGCGTCCACGCCAGCGTCGCGCCCTTGCTCAGGGTGCTGAAGTTCGTGTACAGCTTGCTGTACGACTTGCCGTTGAGCTTCAGTGACTTGACATAGAACTCGGTCGGCGAGGCGCCCGGCGCGGTGATGCTGATCTTCTTGCCGGTCGGCAGGGTGATCGTGGCGCTCGGGAAGCCGGGGCTGGCGAACACCAGGTTGTCAGAGCCCGGATTCTCCGGGTACATGCCGAGCATCTCCCACACGTACTGGGCGCTCATCGCCCCCAGGTCGTCGTTGTTGTTCAGACCGGCGGGACCGGGGTTGTACACGCTGTTGCGGATGTTGTTGACCGCCTGCTGCGTGCCTGCCGGGTCCCCGGCGTAGTCCGGCGCGTTCTGCTCGCCGAGGTCGAACTCGTTGGCAAGGAAGGCGTACATGCCTTGCGCGTTCGGCTGCGAGAGGTAGTTTTCCAGATCGTTGGCAACCTTGGTGTTGCCGCCGAGCAGCGAGAACAGGCCTGCGTAGTCGTTCGGCACGTCCCACAGGTACTGGTAGGCGTCGCCCTCGACGTAGTGCGCGGTCGTCGTCGGGCTGATGCCGCTCAGGAACGCGCCGCTCTTGAGCTTCGGCGTGAGCAGACCGGTTGAGGTGTCGAATACGTTGACCCAGTTGTTGGCCCGGTTCTGCAGCGCTGTCGCGTCGGCGGTGTCGCCGAGCGACGCTGCGTACTGCGCCAGGGCGAAGTCGGCATTGTCGTACTCGAGCAGCGAGGAGACGAAGCCGTGCGGATTGCAGCACCCGTACGATCCGTCCTCGGGTATGTACCCGTACTGCTGCTCGGCCGCTTCCTCGGGACGCACGTGGTTGACCGTGGTGGCCTGCTTGACCATGTCCGTCAGGGCGGCGCCGGTGGCGAACGTCTTCGCGCCGAAGGCGTAGTAGTCGGCGATGATCGCGTCCGACGGGTCACCGTTCATGACGTAGTTGTCCAGGTTCAGGTATCCCCATTGCTGCAGGATGCCGTTCTGGTTGTAGTAGTTGACCAGCGACTGCGCCTGGTCGCTCGCGGCGCTCGGGTCGAGCATGGCCTGCAGCTGCGAGGTGCCGTGATAAGTATCCCAGCCGGAGAACATGCCGTACTGGTCGGTCTGCGGCTTGGCCACCGTGTGCACCTGGTTGTCAGAGCCCGTGTACTGGCCGTTGACGTCGCTGGTGATGTTCGGCTGGACGAAGACCTTGTAGAGGTTGCTGTAGAACTGCTGGGTCTTGTCCGCCGCGCCGCCGGAGACCGCGATCCGGCCGAGCAGCGTGTTCCAGGACTTCTGCGCGGCGCTCTTGACCGTGCCGAAGCTCCAGCCGCTGTTCTCCTTCTGCCAGTTCAGCTTCGCGTTCGCGGCGCTGACGTAGGAGATGCCGACCTTGGCCTGGATCGCCTGAGCGGCGGTGGTGTCGAAGGTGAGGAACACCGCGGCCGGGGACTTCGCACCGGAGTTGGTGATCACCTGCGAGGCGGTGAAGGAGTGGTCGAATACGAGGTCGAAGTAGACCGTGTACGCGGCCGAGTCGCCGCAGAAGCCGCCGCTGGTCTCCGAGCCGACCACCTCGTTGGTGCCGACGATCTGCGCGGTGGTCGAGCTGACCGTGTTCTGCGCGTCCATCAGCTTCACCAGGAAGTCGGCCTGGGTAGTGGCCGGGAAGGTGAAGCGGCCCATCGAGCTGTGCGGGGTGGCCGTGAACTCGGAGGTGATGGTCTTGGGCAGGTTGCTCTCGGCGGAGTAGTAGCCGGCCTGCGCGACCTCGCCGGTGTTGGTGAACGAGGTCGACGCGTTGTTCGGGTCGCCGCTGGGCAGCGCCCCGGTCAGCGGCAGGATCGGTATGTCGCCGGCCGCCCCGCAGCCGGGCCCGCTGACGTGGGTGAGGCTGTAGCCGGTCAGCGCGGAATCGCCGTAGGCGTAGCCGCCGCCGGCGTTGCGGTCCGGCATGGTGTCCGGGCTCCACTGGACTTCGCCGAACGGCACGATCGCGCCCGGGAAAGTGTTGCCGCCGTTGGTGGTCCAGGTGCGGGTGTCCACCTGCTGGGCGGGGTTTGAGGTGGCGGCGGTGACCAGCGCCTTGCTGGTGCTCGCCGCGGGCAGCTTCGCGGTGAGCTTCTTGGTGGCACAGGTCGAGATGCCGCGCGGAGTGCTGGTACAGGTGGCGGTGTGGGCGGGCGCGGTCTTGCCGGAGGGGGCGGCCGTGGCCGAACTCGCGGCGAGGACGGGCGCGGCCGAGAGCGCGCCACTGATCAGGGCGGCTCCGGCGACGGTGGACAACGCCCTGGTGAGGCGGATGTGAGTACTGGCGGGTGGGGGCTGACTACTACGGCGCATCGTGTTCCTCCCCCGGCCTGCGGAAGCGCCGCCGTTCGCACCGCGAGGGGCGGAACGAGCGGTCCGGTGCCTTCCCGGCCGGAATGACAACGTTGTCAGACGACGGGAATCTTTTCGCCTCCGCGCGGCTGAGTCAACAGCCGCGCCCGGAAAACGATCGATCGCTGATCTGATGGGCCGTCAGATCCGAGGCTGGCGGCGAAGCGAGTAAGTGATCAACAACAAGCCGCACAACATCGCTACACGCTGCGAAAACACGGCTGTCTTGGGAAAACGGCCGCAGCCAAGGCTCGCCACCCATGGCGCGGCCGAGCCGGTTCGGGGTGTCTCGGGAATCTTCGACTCATCGCAGCTTGCCGACACGGCGTTCGGGCGCCCCGACAACGATGTCGAGATCACTACCGCAGAGATCGACTACCGCTCGATCGCAATCACCGACGTCGTCGCGGTGAGCCGAATCCAAGCTGCCGAGGCAACAGGCCCTAGCTGACGGCCGGAAGGACGCGTCCGGTGACATCGCCGAAGCCGATCCTCGCGCCGGCGGGACCGGGCGCCGTCGCGCTGATCACGACCTCGTCGCCGTCGTCGAGGAAGGTCCGAGTGCCGCCGTCGGCTAGCTTGATCGGGTTCTCGCCGTTCCAGGTGTATTCGATCAGTGAGCCAACCGTCTCGTGTTCGGGCCC
>NZ_DATNGK010000125.1:0-5387 GCF_035605935.1 Actinocrinis sp.
CGCTGAACATGATCTCCGCGATCGGACGCAGCCCGGTCATCGCCGCACCCATCGCCGCGCCGAGAATGGCTTGCTCACTGATCGGGGTGTCACGCACCCGGGCCGGTCCGAACTCGGCGAGCAGCCCCGGGGTGGCCTTGAAGACCCCGCCGGCCGCCGCGACGTACTCACCGAGGAAGACCACTCGCTGATCCCGGCGCATCTCCTGGGCGATGGCCCGCGAGACCGCGTCGCGGTAGCTCAGTTGCGCCATGACGAACCTCCGTCGGCCCACAGATCGGCCAGCAGCAACTCGGGATCCGGTGTTGGGCCTGCCTTGGCCTGCCGCTCGGCCTCGTCCACCGCGGCCCGCGCCGCCGCCTCGATCGCAGCGAGTTCGACCTCTGCGACGCCGATGTCGAGCAGCCGCCGCCGATAAAGCGCCACCGGGTCGCGGGTCAGCCAGCGCTCGACCTCCGCCGCAGGCCGGTACTTGGCCGGATCAGCACGCGAATGTCCGCCGTGCCGGTACGTCAGCGCCTCGATCAGGGTCGGGCCGTCGCCGGCTCTGGCACGCTCCAACGCCGCGCAAGCCGCGTGATACATCACGTCCGCGTCGTTGCCATCGAGAGCGATCGGCTCCAGCCCGTACGCGGCGGCGCGATCGGCGGCGGGCCGGCGCACAGCCGTCACCGAGGCGATCGGTGTGTACTCCATGTAGAGGTTGTTCTCGCAAACGAACACCACCGGCAGCTTGTAGACGGCCGCGTAGTTCAGCGCCTCGTGAAAGGCGCCGATGTTGGTGGTTCCGTCGCCGAAGAAGCACACTGCGACCTGACCCGAACCGCGGTACTGCGCCGACCACGCGGCGCCGTTGGCGATGGTCAGGTGCGCGCCGACGATCGCGTACGAGCCCATCATTCCGTGCTCGACGCTGGTCAGATGCATCGACCCGCCCTTGCCCGCCATCAGACCATTGGCACGGCCGAGTAGTTCCGCCATCACCGGCGCCATCGGTACACCGCGCGCGAGTGTGTGCGCGTGTCCGCGGTAGGTGGCGAAGGTGTAGTCGTCGGGGAGCATCGCCGCGCCGAAGCCGGCCGCGATCGCCTCCTGGCCCAAGGACAGATGGCTGGTGCCCTTCACCAGGTTCTGCAGGAACAGGTCGTAGGCCCGCTTCTCGAACTGGCGGATCTCCACCTGGCAGCGGTAAAGCGCAAGACGGGTGCGCAGGTCGGGCTCCGACGGCGCGGCGGTGCCGGCGCCGTTGTCGATATCAGGGTGAGTGTCGGTGTTCATGATGCGGCCGGTGTTCATTGTGCACAGTCCCTGGTGCTTAGTAGGGGTTGGCGACGAACAGGTCCCGCGCCGGGAACAGGGTGATCACCCGCGGCCCGTCGGCGGTCACCACGATTTCCTCCTCGATCCGCGCGGCCGAGAAACCGTCCGCGGCCGGGCAGTAGGTCTCCAGCGCGAAGACCATCCCCGCCTTCAGCTCCACCGGATGCTCCAGCGAATTCAGCCTGCTGATGATCGGGCGCTCGTGCAGGGCCAGGCCGAGGCCGTGGCCGAACTGAAGGCCGAAGGCCTCCATCTCATCGGCAAAGCCGAACTGCGGCGCGGTCGGCCACGCCCGCGCGATCTCGTCGGTGGACGCCCCCGGACGTACGAGCGCGATCGCGGCGTCGATCCATTCGCGGGCCTTCTGGTACGCGTCGCGCTGTACCGGAGTGCAGCTGCCGACGTTGAAGGTGCGGTAGTAGCAGGTCCGGTATCCGTTGAAGGACTGGATGATGTCGAAGAACGCCTGATCCCCGGGCCGGATCAGCCGGTCGGAGAAGTTGTGCGGATGCGGGCTGCAGCGCTCACCGGAGACCGCGTTGATCGCCTCGACGTCGTCCGAGCCCATCTCATAGAGGCGCTTGTTGGCCAGTGCGACGATCTCGTTCTCGCGGATGCCGGGCTTTAACGCGTCCGCGATGGTCTGGTAGACCCCATCAACCATCGCGGCAGCCTGAGTCAGCAGCATGATCTCGTCCGCGGACTTGATCTCCCGCGCGTCGAGCATGACTTGCTGGACGTCACGTACTTCCAAGCCGACCCGCTGAAGCTCCAGCACCATCGGCAGTTCCGCGATGTCCACGCCCAGGGGCATGTCCGCGACGCCCTGCTCGGTCAGCAAGGCGCGGGTCTCGGCTACCGCGCTGGCGATCAGTCCCGCGTCCGGGGCCACCGAACCGCGAAGCCCGAGCATTCCAGCGCGGCTGTTAGCCGGGTCGAGCCAGGGTGCGTAGATCCGGTGATGCTTGGCGGCCGAGCCGAAATCCCAGAGCACCGGCTCGCCGGTGCGGGTGAGGAGCGCGTATCGAGCCACCTTGTCGCGCGCCCACTCGCCGATCATCGTGCTCGTCAGATACCTGATGTTGTTGACGTCGAACACGAGCAGCGCACCCAGTTCGGAGGCGTCCAGCGCGGCCCTGGCCCGGGCCAGCCGATAGGCGCGCAGCCGGTCGAAATCCACCCGGGTCTCGAAGTCCACTGCCATCCGACCCGGTGCGGGCAGCAACTGCGGCGCAGTCATCGCGGTTCCTCGGCGAGCGAAAGCCCGTCATCCACCGCCACGTTCTCAGGCACCAGCCTCAGCCCCGAAGCCGCTGCCTGTTCCGGAAGCAACGCGGCGAAATCCTTGTCGGCGTGCCCGCGTCCGATCAGAGCCTGCACCAACTGATAGGTCAGGGCGGCCACCGGCATCGGCACCTCCAGGCGTCGCGCCGCCTCAAGGCCGAGGTCGAAGTCCTTACGCAGCAACACCGGCGTGAACGTCGGCGTCAGATCGAGACGGACAAACGCAGGAGTCTTATATCGGGTGAACGTGGACCCGAGCACACTGTGATTGAGGAAATCCAGGAATGCGGCGCGCGGCACTCCACCCTTCTCCGCCAGCACGGTTACCTCCGCGAGCGCCTGGGTGACGACACCGAGGAATACGTTGTGCGCGAGCTTCACCAGCCGCGCCGTCTCGCCTTCTCCCGCGTATGTCACCGACCGGCCGAAGACCTCCAGATATGGCCGCACCCGCTCGAACGCCTCGGGCGGCCCGGAGGCCACCACCGAGAGCCGGCCCGCCGCGGCCGCGTTACCGTTACCGCTGACCGGTGCGGCGATCAGCGCGGTTCCGCGTAGCGCCGCGGCGGACCGTACCTGCGCGGAAACCTCCGCCGAGACGGTGGAGGAATCCACGATCACGCCCGGCGCGACGTCGGCGCGGCTGAGCAGCCCGCGCTCGCCGAGGACCACGTCCGCCAGGTCGGCCGAGGCCGAGACGGTAGTGAAGACCACGTCCAAGCCCGCGAGGTCCGCGACCGCGTCCACGACTCTCGCGCCGCGCTCGGCAAGTGGTTCGGTCTTGGCCCGGGTGCGGTTGTACACGGTGAGTTCGTGCCCTGCGTCGAGCAGCCGGCCAGCCAGTGCGCTGCCCATCCGGCCGGTCCCGATCCAGCCCAGCCGCCGTGGGCGCGGCGCACCGGGAACCGCTGCCTCGCCATCTGGAAAGCCTGTGTCGGTCACCGCGGCACCTCCGTTGTCGTGCTCGTCGTGCTCGTTGCTGCGCTAGCGCTAGCGCTCGCGCCCGCATCCTTCGTTTCCGGGACCTGTGCCATACCGCCGAGGTACAGCTGCGCGACTTGAGGGTCCGCCAGCAGGCCCGCGCCGGTACCGGTCAACCGCACCCGCCCGGATTCCAGCACCGCGCCGCGGTGAGCGATCGCGAGACCGCTGCGCGCGTTCTGCTCGACCAGCAGCACGGCGCGTCCAGCCGCGGCCAAGCCGGCAATGGAGTCGAAGACAGCGCGCCGCGCTCGCGGTTCCAGGCCGATCGAGGGTTCGTCGAGCAGGATCAGCCGCGGCTCGAGCATCAGCGAGCGAGCCAGCTCCACCTGCTTCTGCTCGCCCCCGGACAGCGATCCGGCCGGCTCACGCCGGCGCTGCGCCACGATCGGGAACTGCTCGGCGCACCGCTCCGCGCGCCGCCGAAGCTGCGCGCGGTCACGTAGGACGTAGCCGCCCATCAGCAGGTTCTCCCAGACCGTCATGGCGGGAAACAGGCTGCGTTCCTGCGGGACGTGCACCACCGCGCGGGCCAACCGCTCGCGCGGCGAGAGCCGGTCGATCGGCTCGCCATCCAGCAGTACCCTGCCCCGCCGCGGCCGTATCAGACCACTGATCGTTTTGAGCACGGTGGATTTACCGGCCCCGTTCGGCCCGATGAGGCAGACCACCTCGCCAGCCGCAACCGCCAGATCCACTCCGCGCAGAATGTCACCCGCGCCGTACCCGGCAACCACTGCGTCGAGCGCGAGCAGCGGCGCCGCGCCTGCGTGCACATCCGTGTCGGCAGTCATGTCACTGGCCCAGATAGGCGTCGAGGACGGCGGGATCCGCGCGCACCGCGTCAGGCGAACCGGCCGCGATGCGGGTACCGCGGTCCAGCACGATCACCGGATCGCACAGCCGCATGACCAGGCTCATGTCGTGCTCCACGATCAGGAAGCTGAATCCGGCGGCGTGCCGGCGCCTGATGTGCCGCTCCATCGTCTCGACCAGCGTCGGATTGACGCCCGCGGTCGGTTCGTCGAGCAGGACCAGCCTCGGCTCGCTCATCAGCACCGAGGCGAACTCCAAAAGCTTGCGCTGGCCATAGGAGAGCTCGCCGGCCGGATGCTCGGCATGCGCCGCGAGGCCGAACTCGTCAAGCAGCTCGCGGGCCCGACGCGAATCGTCGCGGCCACGACGCCGCGCGAACAGCGAGTGCCATGAGTGACCGGCGGCCACGATCAGGTTGTCTAGCGCGCACAGCCGAGGGAAGATCCGCGCCTGCTGGAACGTGCGCGACAATCCGGCTCGGTACAGCGCCGCCGGATCGGACTTCGTCAACGGGCGCCCGGAGAACAGGATGCGGCCCGAGTCCGCGCGCAGATATCCGGTGATCAGGTTGAATACCGTGGTCTTGCCGGATCCGTTGGGACCGATCAGTCCGGTGATGGTGCCCTGCTCAACAGCGAATGAGCAATCGTCCACCGCGGTCACGCCGCCGAAGCGTTTGGTGAGGCGCTCAACCTCCAGCAGCGTCGTCACCGGACCATCACCCCGCCGTCAGCACCGATCCCGGTAGTGGCAGCATCCTGATCCGGCTCCTCCGATGCGCGCTCCGTCACTACCCGCCTGCGCCGCATCAAGTGTCCGACTGAGGGCAGAATCCCGCGCGGCAATAGCAGCATGATGAGCAGAAACACCGCCGCGTACGCGATCAGGTAAAGCTGCGTCGCGCCGTACTGATACGCAAGGTATTGCTGCGCAGGCACCAGAATGAACGCACCGAGCACCGGACCCCACAACGTGCCGCGGCCGCC
>NZ_DATNGK010000126.1:0-3191 GCF_035605935.1 Actinocrinis sp.
CCGCCGATCGGCCAGAACCTCATGGCCGCGGGAACCGAGCGGACATAAGACCTGATGCAGGATAGACGTACCGGCCCGCTCTCGACGGAGGCACCCCGATGACGGATTGATCGCAGTCGAACAGCCGCGCAGCGGCTCAACACGCCTCCTGCCACCCGGCACGGACCACGAGGCCGAGCCGCTCCCGGATCAACGGCTTTGATCCGCGTTATTCGCGTGCATCTTCCTTCATCTGCGATTCCATTCTTTCTTTCTCGCCGCCACGCCGGCGATGCCGTTCCCCCACGGATGCCGCCACGCTCATCTACAGGAAGAACCGCCGATCAACGCCGATGCATCGTGCGGCGGATGCCGGATTGCCCCCAAGAATGAGACAGGAGGAACAGAACACCCGTCCGGGGACAACGCGCGCACCCTCTACCCGTGAAGCGAAGGCGCCCGAACCCCCACAACACCAAACCTATCCACGTCAACGCAGGGATGAAAAACCCCATGCAACGTGAAGCCGCCACCAACCCCAACCAACATCTCGACCGCAGGTAAGAAGCCCATGCGCCGTGAGAACACGCCGTCGGCCTCCGTCAGGGGTGCTCACAGCGGCGATACCGGGGCGGTGAAAAGCAACCCGCGGAAAGGGGACGGCGAGATGGTCGCAAAGGAACGCGAACGAACGCCTTCGGCGTCAGCTCTTGACCAGCTCCACCCGCCGGTTCTTCGCCCGCCCCTCGGTGGTCTTGTTGTCAGCGATCGGCTTGTCGGGGCCGATGCCGGCCGCGGACAGCCGGTCCGCCGCAATACCCTCTGCCACCAGTGCCTTGACCACCGTGTCGGCCCGTGCACCGGACAGTTTCACGTTGTAGTCGTGGCTGCCGACATTGTCTGTATGCCCTTCCACCCTCAGATGCAGCGAGGGGTCGGCCTTCAGCAGCGCCACCACCTGCGTCATCACCGGTGCAGCGTCAGGCTTCAGCGTCGCCTTGTCGAAGTCGAAATTGACGTAAAGCGCCACGTGCCCCTTGGCATCCAACGTGGCCTTCAGTGCATCCGCCTTCGGGGGTGCGATGCTCGCCTGGAACGCCTTCTCCTCGATCGTCTCCACGGCAATCTCGGTCTGCTGGCTGTTGACGTGCATCCAGACCGCCTTCCCGTTGTCGTCGAGCCGCGCGACCGTATCGCCGTCGTCGGTGAACAGGATCTGTGCGCCAAGAGCCCGCAACGCGGCCCGGTAATTCTCCTGAATGTCCAGGTTACTAGCCGGCGTCGTGTTATCAGCAATCATGTAGTTCACGCTGTAACGCGCGCCTTGGACCTCCACATCATGCGAGTCGTCGCCGTCCTGCACGGTGAAGGAGAGCTTGTCGAAGTTGCGCTTCTCCGGCTTGGAAGCGACATACCCTGGCATGTGACCAAGCAGCCGGTAATCGGCGCCCGAAGGTGGCTTCAGGCTCGCCTTGAACGGCTGCTTCCGTACCACCGTCACGTCGATCTCGGTCTGCTGGCTGGCGACCGCGATCCAGGTCTCGGCGCCCGTGGCCGGATCCTTGGGAGACAGGCGCGCCACCGTGTCCAGGTCATCGGTGAACAGGATATCTGCCCCGAGCGCCTTGAGCTGGCTGCGATAGTTCTCCTGGATCTCCAGGTCGCTCATTGGGTCCTTGCCGTCGGCAATCATGTAGCCCTGATGACACCTGGCGCCAGCAACCTGGACCTGGGTCGTGTCATCACCCTTCGTGACGCTGAACGCGGCCGTGTCATAGGCGCGGATCTCGGGCGCCTCGGAAGCCGTATAGGACGGCAGATGACCCACGGGCGGGCAGTCCGTCGCGGCCTGCGCGCCGAAGGCGGCGGGCGCCAGGACAAGCAGCAGCACGGCCGGCAGGCCGGCGATGATTCGGTTGCGCATGGGTATCCTTCCGTCGATAGCGGATCGGTATGCCGCCGGAATGGCGCCGGCCGCAACAGGTATGGTGTTTTTTCTCCGCAGACGCCGCCGGCGTGAGAGGGGGCAGCACGGCCCAGGCTTGGAGGGAAAGCTGCTTCCGGACCGACGGGTGCGGCACTACATACGTGAACAGAACACGAACTATCGAGGGCAGCAGCCAATGCGATCGAAGCGACCAGGCCCCGGCAGCGAGCAGCCCCCCCCGCCGACGTCGCCGACCAGACACTGCCTCAGGCCATCGCGGGACCCGACGCAACATGAGCCACCCTACCCGACAGCTCAGCCAGCCCCCGTCACGCCACGTCGTTATCCGCGCACCCGCGCTGAAAGACCTCTTGCAACATGGAGTGGCGAACGAGCCGGTCGCGGCCTCGTACCGCCGGCACAGAGCCGGTTGCAGGAGTCCATGCCACAGCCCGGCAAGACCCATGCGACGTGAGCGTACCGCCTGCGGCGGACAACTCATTCGCCTGTGGCAAGCCCTTCTGTTGAATCCCGGCGCATCACCACGGACCGCCGCGCCTGCCCACCGCCCTCGGCAACCACAATGACTCGATCAACTGTATCTTCTGAACGAAGAAAGACCCGTAAGCCATTACAATAAAATATATTACAAAGATCGGCTCGCAGCGTCCGCGGCAGTGTGCATCCCTGCCGTCCGTGATACAGGCAAGATCCAACCACGGACTCTGCCGCGACCGCGTCCAAATACCGGCGCACCAAGGACGAGGCGCTCAGATCGGGATGATCGCGCAGCACCCGCGCCATTGTGCGGTCATCCAGATAGGCGTGCTCACCGCCGCCTTTGCAACAGAACCCGCGGCATTGGCCACACGCCTCCCGTACCACATCACCGGCGAAGCCCTCCGGCTCGGGCGCCGGCCGTTCGACCGGCGCATCTGCCCGCCAGGTCTTGCGCAGATCGTTCAGTGCCTCCAGCAGGTGCTGCCGCAGCTTGCGCACCCGCGACGCTGCCGGTGGCGCAACACGCTCCTCCGCCGCCCTGGGCACGGCGACGATGGTGGCGCCTGCATCCGCCTCCATCGCGCTATACGGCCGCCGGCACCTGTGCCCCCTGCACGCGCGCCCAGGTGTCGCGCAGCCCCACCGTGCGGTTGAACACCAGCCGGTTCGCCGCGCTGTCGCGGTCGGCGCAGAAATACCCCTGCCGCTCGAACTGCACCGCCTCGCCGACCGGTGCCTGCGTCAGGGCCGGCTCTACCAGGCAGCCCGTCAGCACCTCGCGCGA
>NZ_DATNGK010000127.1:0-19949 GCF_035605935.1 Actinocrinis sp.
GGTGGACCAGCGCCCCTTCCGCGGCGACTGGTGCAACGTCAACGGCGCCGGCATCGGCGCGCGCCCGCAGGCCAACCCCTACGGCTCCGGTGACCACATCATCGCCGACGTGTGGATCAAGCCCCCGGGCGAATCCGACGGGGACTACCCCACCGCCACCCACACCCACGGCGACCCGCACTGCGACCCCAACGGCACCCAGACCGACGGCAACGGCGGCACCTACCCCACCGACGCCATCCCCGGCTACGACATCCCCGCCGGAAACTGGTTCCCGGCCCAATTCCAGCAGCTCGTGCAGGACGCGTACCCGGCGATCGGCGGCAGCACCGGCGGCGGCGACACCACTGCCCCGAGCACGCCGACCGGCGTCACCGTCTCGTCGACCACCAGCAGCAGCGTCGCGTTGACCTGGACAGCCTCGACCGACAACGTCGGGGTGACCGGTTACGACATCTACCGCGGTAGCACCTTGGCCGGCACGTCCACCACGACCAGCTTCACCGACACCGGCCTGGCCGCTTCGACTCAGTACTCGTACACGGTCAAAGCCTATGACGCGGCCGGAAACCTCTCCTCGGCCTCTGCGCCGGTGACCGGTACGACTCAGGGCTCGGTCGGCGGCGGAGGCACCAGTACGTGCGATCCGACCGGCACGATCGCGGCCGGCGACTACATGCTGCAGAACAACGAGTGGAACTCGACGGCGCAGCAGTGCATCACATACGCGGGCGGCACCGGGTGGAATGTGAGCACCGCGAACTTCAACCTCACCACCAGTGGGGCGCCCGCGACGTACCCGTCGATCTACAAGGGCTGCCACTGGGGCCTGTGCACGCCCAACAGCGGTCTGCCGATCCAGGTGAGCAATCTGGGCAGCGCCACAAGCTCGTGGTCCACAGTCCAGCCCGGATCAGGGGCCTACGACGTGGCGTACGACATCTGGTTCAACTCCACCCCGACCACCACCGGCCAGCCGGACGGCACGGAGATCATGATCTGGCTCAACAGCCGCGGCGGCGTGCAGCCGTTCGGCAGCCAGACCGGCACGGCAAATCTGGCCGGGTACAACTGGAACGTGTGGACCGGGAATCAGACCTCGTGGAAGATCATCTCGTACGTGCTGAACCCGGGCGGCACCTCGTTCAACAACCTCGACGTCAAGGCGCTGATCAATGACGCGGTCTCCCGCGGCTCGCTGAACGCGTCGAACTACCTGATCGACGCCGAGGCCGGCTTCGAGATCTGGCAGGGCGGGCAGGGGCTGGCCACCAGCAGCTTCTCCTTCGACGCCACCGCGGGCGGCAGCAACGGCGGCGACACCACTCCCCCGTCGACGCCTGCCAACGTCGTCTCGACCGGCGTCACCAGCTCCAGCGTTTCACTGTCCTGGTCGCCGTCCACGGACAACGTCGGCGTGGCCGGATACCGCGTCTACCGCGGCAACACCCTGGCTGGAACGACTACCTCCACGTCGTTCACCGACACGGGGCTGACTCCCTCGACGCAGTACTCGTACACGGTCGTCGCGTACGACGCGGCAGGCAACGTCTCGCCAGCCTCCTCGGCCATCTCGACGATGACCTCGGCGGGAAGCACCGGCGGTGGTTCTGGCTGCACGGCCGTCTACCAGGTCGGCAGCGACTGGGGCAACGGCTTCACGGCCAACGTCACGGTCACCAACACCGGAAGCTCGGCCACCAAGTCCTGGAAGGTCACCTGGACCTGGCCCGGCAACCAGCAGGTCAGCAACATGTGGAACGCCAACAACCAGCAAAGCGGCCAAAGCGAAAGCGCCACCAACATGAGCTACAACGGCGCGATCGCCCCAGGAGCCAACACCAGCTTCGGATTCCAGGGCACCTACAGCGGCAGCAACACCAGCCCGACGCTCACCTGCACCGCCAGCTGATCAACGGCACCACGAGTTAGGCGGAAAGAAGAGTCGGCCCGGCATGCGGCTACAGCGCATGCCGGGCCGACGTCGTCCTCAGCCGGTCATCCGCCGAGTTTCCATTGCTGGTTGCTGCCGCCGTTGCAGGTCCACAGTTCGACCGGCGCACCGTTCGCGGTCGAGGCCCCGGTCACATCGAGGCAGAGGCCTGATTGAGCTCCGGTGATGGTGCCGTTGGCGTTCAGGTTCCACTGCTGGTTGCTCTGGCCGTTGCAGGACCAGATGATCGCCTTGGTGCCGGGGCTGGTGCCCTGCCCGTTGGCGTCCAGGCAGAACGTGGACCCGCCTACGGTGAGGCTCAGCGCGCCGGAGGCAGTATGCGTCCAGGACTGTCCCGCCTGGCCGCTGCACGAGTTGATCTGCATTTGCGTGCCCTGCGTCGTGCTCGAGTTCGGGTCGTCCAGACACTTGCCCGCGCCCACGGCGTGCAATGGTGCGCCGGCGGCCGGAGTCGGGCTGGACGGTGGCGGCGAGCTGGGCGGAGGCGTGCCCGCGGTGCCGCCGTAACCGGCGGCGACGATATTGGCCTGCACCGCGTTGTCGGTGGCGTCGGAAGGATAGCCGGCCACGACCGCGCCCTCGTAGAAGGTCCCCAGGCTCAGGTTGCCGCCGCCGCTAGCGCAGCAGTCGCCGCCGCTGCCCAGAATCACCGCGCCCTGCTGGTGCATCGGGTTGTAACCGGGGGGCAGCGACCCGTTCCACAACGTGGTCAATCCACCTGACTGCGCGTCACCACCCTTGAGCGCCATCTGCGTGGTGCCGTTGTTCTTCAGCATCGCCGTGACATACCGGTTCGGGAAGGCGCGCTGCCCCTGATTCCAGGACTGGCTGCCGCCGGAGAACAGGCCGTATTCGAGGTCTGCCTGCACCCACGGCCCGGATCCACTGCAGCCGCCGAACCAGCAACTGGTGCTGAAGTTGATCGCGTCCATCGCCCCCGCGCCGTCCGCGTGCCGGTCGGTCTCGCTGTTTCCGTAGTCGAAGCAGCAGCCACCGTTCACGTGGGTACCCGAGGTCACCATGTACGCACCCTGCGGCGCGCTGCCCAACGGCATCCCGGAGGAGGAGCCGTTGTGCCAGTAGCTGTTGCCCGGGTTGATATACAGCGAGTAGACCTTGTCGCCGGACACGATGAGCGACTCACTGGTCGCATTCGAAGGCTTATCCGTACCACCAGAACCGCCAGGCCCCTGATACGCCAGGTCATTGCCGTGCCCGGACTGGTCGTAGACGATCGTGATCACGCATGAGGTGTTGGCACAGAAGGAATCCTGCGCCGCGGAGTTAGCCACCGAGCCCGCGGCGACCACGCCGATATTCGCCGTGGCGTTGTCAGACGAACGCCGCACCTGATACAGCGAACCGCTGTACGCGGCGTACAGTGCCCGCACCGTGCTGTGCGCCGCGACGCACGGTGTGCCCCCGGCGGCGTAGATATCACAGGGCTCTGATACAGCGGCCTGCGCCGTGGTCGTGCTGAGTGCGCCGCCGATCAGTGCGCTGAACACCACCGCGGCGGCGGTTACCGCGGAAGCCAAAACCGCGCGGCGGCCACGGCGCATCCGCGGCGCGTGGCCCTTCGTCGCCAAGCGCCCAAGCCACGCCCGACCTGGCACCTCCCGCGGCGATCGGTCAGCGGTGCCAGGCCCGTGGGCCGGTCGATCCGTACCTGTCTGGTCCATCCCTTCTCACTTCTCCTCATCGAGTTGTCGAGAACGGCATTTGCGGTGCAGCCCCTTCGGCCGACCCGTCCCGCCGCGCAGGCGCGACGTGACGGGTCGGGAGCGAGATTCCGATCGGTGAGACAGTGGCTGATCAGGAGAAGTTCCAGGCCTGATTCGCGCCGCCGTTGCCGGGCCACTGGTCGATCGCGGCGCCCGCGGAGCCGGACGCGCCGAACACGTCGGCGTACAGACCGCTCAGCACATTGACCAAGCTGTAGCCCGCGCCGACCGGATTCACCGACCACTGCTGGCTCGTCGAGCCGTTGCAGGTCCCCTGGTCCAACTGGACGCCCTGGGTTGTCGACTGGTTCGGCGTTTCAAGGCACTTGCCGCTGTTCACGTTGACCAGGGTGAAGATGTTTCCGGAGACGCTGTGAACGGTCCACTGCTGGTTGGTGCCGCTGTGGTTGCTCCACTGCACGACCTTGGCGCCGCTCGCCGTCGATGCACCGCTGACGTCCATGACCAGCCCGCTGCTCGCGCTGGTTAGGTAGTGCGTGCTGCCGTCCACTGGTCCGGAGCCGGCGGCCGCCGTCCACGTCCCGGCCGTCAGGTCGAGCGTCCAGGAGTTGTACCAGCTGATCGACGCCGTGGTGCCGGAAATCGTCAGCGGCAGCCAGATCAGCGGTGAGGTGCCGAGGTTGTTGGTCGTCCAGCGATCACCCGCGTAAATGTACGTCGTCGCCGTCGACCCCTGCACGGTGATGATGTTCGCGGTCTGGCTGTTGTACGTGTTCGTTCCGGGTTGCGCGACGTCGCTGAAACCGGTCCAGGGCCCGGAGAGCGAGGTCGCGCTGGCGTATACGTTGTCGTTGGTGCCCCAGCCGGTCAGGTGCGAGGCCAGCAGGTAGTACCGGCCGCCGGCCTTCACGATGGCGGGGGCTTCGAGATCCTGGAACTGCGCGACGGCGCTGCTCACCGAGAGGTAGTCCGCGGAGAGCCGATCGATCCGCAGGCCGGCGTTCGGGTCCTCGCTCATCAGATACGCCGAGCCGTCAGTGTCCTGAAACAGGCCGATGTCGCGGCTTTGGTTGCCCAGCGGGGAGAATCCGCCGCGGTAGGTGTAGGGGCCGCACGGAGTAGTACTGACGGCTACACCGACTCGCCGGTCGGTGTAACTGGAGTTGTCAACGTGCAGATACATTACGTACATGCCGGTCGAGGCGTTGTAGATGACTTTCGGGCGCTCGACGATGCGATTGGGGCCGAGGTCACCACTGCCCTGCCGAGCCAACGCCACGCTCTGATACGTCCAGGAGTGCAGGTCGGTGGAGCTGTAACACGGTATGTCCTGGAACGAGGTGTTGGCGGATGACTCCCCGGTCTTGTCCTCGCCGAAGGCGTACCACGTGGCGCCGACCTTGACGATGCCCAGCCCGTGCATCTGCAACGGCTTGCCGTTCTGATCCGTCCACGCGGCCCCGGGAGTGAATGTCACCGTGGCAGCCGCGGCGGGTACCGCCGGGACCAACGCGGTCACCAGCCCAACTCCCGCGGCGATCAGGATCGCGGCCCTTCGCCGCACTCTTTTCGCGACGGCTTCGCGGTTCCATACGGACATGGAACTGTCCTCTCCCCGGCGACATCACCGGTACAGCCGGGACGCAGCAGTCCCGGCCTGTCGATTGGGCAACGGGTAAGCCCGCGCGTTGTCGCTGTCCCGCGGCCGACGAGCGCGACGCCGGCCGCGACCTGGCCCACAGCGAAGTCAAGCGGTGGGTGAATACTTTTTGCCGGGCATTGATAGATCGCCGCCAAGCCGGCGGGCGTGGCGGCTTGCGCGCTTATCAAACACGGTCCAGATTCATCGAACCGATTCACATCGTGAGCTCGACGGGATATTACGACCGGAGTCGCAAGCGGTCAATCGCTGTTGTCTGTCGTCGCGCGGAACGCGCCAGAGCTCGTAATTGAGCGCGCCTGACCTCGCCCTTGGCAGCGGCAGTCAAGGAGCACCCGTCGGCGATACGCCGGGCGCAGGCGTACGTCACATGACACTGACAGATCGAACCGGTTCGTCAAGCTACGGCCGCGAACCGGTCCACATCTCGTCCTCGAGAGGCGCGTAGCAGCCGACGCGGAGCCTGCGTGCTCGAGCGGAAAGTTTCAGCGCTCGATGTAACGGTGCTTCACGGTGCTTCGAAGGCCGCAGAATTGATCGCACGGCGGCAGGGAACCCAGCCGACCGCGGCTGGGTTCCCTGCGCTAGGGGTGTCGGTTGCGCGCAGTGGGCTAGTGCTGCAGCGTCAGGACACCCGGGCGCGGGGGCACCCCCGCGGTTGCGCGTCCGGCACCGGCATTACCAAGAGAGATGGTTGTTATTGCTAAGCCGCGCCAGCGTGGACTTTGACAGGAACCTTGTCAATCGATCCGCCTTGGCGCCCCGGAGCCCGGAGGCCGAGCCGAGCGAGTGCGCACATCAAGGCAATGGTTCCCGGACCAACAAGACGCAGCTGGCACTGAAAGTTACGAATTACTGCGCGGGCATAGCACGTCGCCTCGATGCGCCTACGCGGGCGTCACCCGGTCTGTGTCGCTGTCGTTCGAGCGCGCGCACTGAGTGCACGGATGGCGGCCGCGACCTCGTCAGGGTTGGAAATCATGGTTAAGTGCTTCGCATCTCGGATGATCGTCGGTGGTGGGGCGCCGATGCGCTCCGCGGTCTGTGTCGGCGTTTGAGGGCTGAAGACGTCGTCATTGCCGCCGAAGACGACGGACTTGGGCAGGTTCACGGCGCGCAGGTCCGCGAGCCGAGAGGCGGGTATACCGGGTACGCCCGCGCCGAGCATGCTCCACAACGCGTCCTCGGAGCCTGATACCTGGAAGGGTCGTCGCCATACGTCGACGCCCGCGTGATCGAGGGCAGGGCATCCGGGTCCGCATTGGGAGTTGTAGAAGCTTCGGATCAGCGAGTCGAAGCTGAGCCCGATACGCAGGATGCTTGTTCGGTACGGGTCTATCAGGATGTAGCGAAAGGCGGTCGGTGGTCCCGCGCCGGTGTCCAGCGCGTCGCCATCCAGCAGCATCAGACCCGCGATACGTCCCGGCGCGCGCAACGTGGCCTGCGAGACCACGGCCGCACCGCTTGAATGTCCCACCAACACGGGACGATTGCCCGCGCCGCCCAAGTGCATCGCTTCGAGGAAGCCGAGCAGCTGGTCGGTTTGATGGTCGACGGTGTAGGGACCTTTGCGTTGGCTGTAGCCGTAGCCGGTGAGGTCGAAGGCGTACACGCGGTGGTCGCGGGCCAGCAGCGGTGCCAGCCGCGACCAGGTATCGACGGATTCGAAGGCGCCATGGACCAGCACGATCGGCGTGCCGGTGCTGCCCCATTCCTGGTATCGGGTGCGGATGCCGCCCGCCTCCACATAGGTCAGACCCGGCGGGGGCAAGGCGCGCTTGTCCGTGAACGCGTTGAAGACGAACGACGCCGCTGTCGTCAGGACGAATAACGCGACAGATCCCATCGCGATGCGCCGTCCCCATCGTTTCAGCCGAGGTCGCCAACGGGACTCAGCGCCCTGCTGGATCGACGCGTTGCTGGGCGGAGTGATGGATTGGCTGCTCATGACGCGGCTGACGCGTCCCGTCGGCGCAGGGTGACCCAGGCCCCCAGCAGGGCCAGCGCCACCCAGGCCATGGTGATCAGGGCCCCGGTCCACGGCCCGAACGCGTCCTTCGACTGGTGATGGATCTGCAAGAACTTCTGCCCGGCCTGGTCCGGCAGGAACTGGGTCGCCTTCGTCACGCCCGGGATCGCCTGCAGGATGCCGGAGATCAGGAAGAAGAACGGCATGAGGATGCCCAGCGCCAGGGTCTGCCGGCGCAGGATCGTGGTCACGCCGAGCGAGAACAGCGCGATCAGCGTCAGGTAGAACGCCCCGCCGAGCACCGCCCGCAGGACATTGGGGTCGCCGATGCCGACGCCGTGCTTGCCGAGCATCGCCTGCCCGACGAAGAACGTCGAGAACGCGGTCACCAGCCCGGCGGCCAAGGTGACCGCGGTCAGGACCAGTGACTTTGCCGCCAGCAGCAGTCCGCGTTCGGGTACTGCGGCCAGCGTGGCCCGGATCATGCCGCTAGCGTATTCGCCGCCGATCATCGTCACCCCGAGCATGACCATCGCGAGCTGGCCGAGGACCAGGCCGCCGAAGCTGCTGCGCACCGGCTCGAAGGGGGCGTCGCCCGGCAAGCTGTTGAAGTTCCGGTTGATGAAGAAGGTCAGCAGCGCGCCGCCGCCGACGACGGCGACGAAGCCGGCGATCAGCATCGCGCGCGGGCCACGAAGGGTGCGCAGCTTGGTCCACTCCGCGCTGATCACCGGTGCGCACCGGCTGAGCAGGCCCGGGCGAACCGGCGGGGCAATGGTTGCGGTGGTCATCTTCTATCCCTGCTTTCGCTGCTCGTGCGCTGCTACTGCCGGCGCTTTCACGGCCGCCCCGGTAGCCGGACCCGCGTGGTACTCCACGGCGTCCGCGGTCATCTCCATGAACGCCTCCTCGAGCGAGGCGCGCTGGAGGCTGAGTTCGGTCAGAACCAGACCGTGCCGGGAGGCGAGCTTGGCGATGCGGCCCGGTTCGACACCCACAGCCTCGAACGCACCGTCCGCGCCGCGCCGGTAGGCGACCGCTTCGCCGTCCAGCGCGTCCATCAGCGCCTCAGGCTGCTCGGTCACCATGCGCACGTGGCTTCGCGAGTTGCGGTCGATGAACTCACCCATCGGCAGGTCGGCGAGCAGCCGCCCGTGCCCGATGACGATCAGGTGGTCGGCCGTCAGGGCCATTTCGCTCATCAGATGGCTGGAGACGAAGACGGTACGGCCCTCGGCGGCCAGCGACTTCATCAGGGTGCGGATCCACACGATGCCCTCCGGGTCGAGCCCGTTGACCGGCTCGTCGAACAGGAGCACTTCCGGATCGCCCAGCAGGGCCGCGGCGATCCCGAGGCGCTGCCCCATGCCGAGGGAGAACCCGCCGATCCGCTTGCGCGCCACGTCCTGAAGGCCGACGGCATCCAGGACTTCCCCCACCCGGCGGTCGGGGATCCGGTTGCTGCGGGCCAGCCAGAGCAGGTGGTTGTAGGCGCTGCGGCCCGATTGTGCGGCCTTTGCCTCGAGCAGTGCGCCGACGTGGGTGAGCGGCGCGACGAGCTGGTCATAGCGGATCGCGTTAACCAGCACCCGGCCGCTGGTCGGCCGGTCCAGCCCGAGGATCATCCGCATCGTGGTGGACTTTCCCGCGCCGTTAGGGCCGAGGAATCCGGTAACGAGGCCGGTGGGGATCGTGAAGGTCAGGTCGTCGACGGCGAGTCTGTCACCGTAGCGCTTGGTGAGCTGCTGCAACTCGATCATCGGTCCGCCCTCCCCTCGCAGGGGTGGTGGGACGGTGTCAGGTTCGTGTTCATGTGCTCCAGCGTGCGATCGAGCAGGTCTCGCGTCGTCCGACGCGGAGCGACACTTCCGGCTACGACGGCGGGCGTACCAACCCGGACTGGTAGGCGAACACGACCAGTTGCGCTCGGTCGCGGGCTTGCAGCTTGACCATGGCCCGGCTCACGTGGGTGCGGGCCGTGGCGGGGCTGAGGAACAGTTCGGCGGCGATTTCGTCGTTCGTCAGCCCCTGCGCGGCCAGGGCGACCACCTCGCGCTCGCGCTCGGTCAGCACGGCCATTGAGGCTGGAGCGAGGCCCGGTCGGGCGGGGCGGGCCACGAACTCCGCGATCAACCGGCGGGTCACGCTCGGTGAGAGCAGCGCCTCGCCGCGCGCCACCTCGCGCACGGCCCGCACCAGGTCGCCCGGGTGCGTGTGCTTGACCAGGAAGCCGCCGGCGCCGGCGCGCAGCGCCTCGAAGACGTACTCGTCCAGCTCGAAGGTCGTCAGGATCAGGATCCTGACGTCGGCGAGGGCGTCGTTGCCGGCGATCCGGCGCGTCGCCTCCAGACCATCGACGCCCGGCATCCGGATGTCCATCAGCACCACGTCCGGCTTGAGCGCGGTGACCAGCTCGAGCGCGGCGGCGCCGTCATCGGCCTGGCCGACGACCTCGATGTCGTCTTCGGCATCGAGGATCATCGCGAATCCGGCGCGCACCAGCGGCTGGTCATCGGCGAGCAGGACTCGGATCACGGGCGACCATCCCACTCGGCGCGGACGGTGAATCCGCCCTGCGCACCCGGCCCGGCATGGAGTCGGCCGCCGGTCGATTCCGCGCGCTCCCGCATGCCGCGGATGCCTGTCCCTGTGCCGCTACCCGCGCCGACCGAGCTGCGCGGCCCGAATCCGTCGTCATAGACCTCGATGATCAGCCCTCGATCATCGCCGGCTCGCACCGTCACCCCGGCAGACTGAGCGCCGGCATGGCGGATGACATTCGTCAACGACTCCTGAACGATCCGGTACGCCGCGATCCCCACCGGCCGCGGTACGAGGTCTGTGGGACCGTCGAGTACCAGCGAGACCGGGACGCCGGCGTCTCGGGCGGTGGTGACGAGTTGGGAGATCTCGCCGATCCCCGGCGTCGGTGCCCGCTCGGCCGTCTCACCGTCGTCGCGCAGCAGGGTCAGCATCGCGGCCAACTCGTCGAGTACCTCGCCGCTGGCTCGGCGGATCGCGGCGAACGCGTCCTTGGCCACCTCCGGACGGCGCTCCACCACGTGGGCCGCCGCGCCGGCCTGCACGTTAATCGTCGCCATCGCGTGCGCAACGCTGTCGTGCAGGTCTCGGGCGATCCGCAGCCGATCCTCGGCCACCTGCCGACGGGCTTCCTGCTCGCGGGTGAGTTCGAGATAGCGGGCTCGTTCCTCCAGCTCACGCAGATAGCTGCGGCGGCTGCGCAGCGCGTCACCGAGGAACACCGCGGCAGCGGACCAGCCCAGGTAGAAAACCGGCAACAGCGTCATCCCGCCGCCGGCCACCGCCCCGGCGACGCCGAGCACGACACCCAGCACGACCGCCCCGGTCAGGCCGGTCCGGCGGTCGACCCGGGAACTCAGCGCGAACAGCGCGAACAGCCCGAAGGCCAGCAGCGGTCCGTTCGGGTAGTGCCGTCCCACATAGCAGCCGAGCGCGACGGTCACCACGCCGTACGCGACCCGCGGGCTGCGGCGCCAGAAAGCCAACGCGGCGCCGCCGACGACCGTCAGCGCATACGCGAACGCGTCGATGCGCCGATCGTGCGCCGCTACCGGGACATGGCCGCTGATCACAACGGCCACCACAGTTGCCGCGACCGCAACGCCCGCGTCGAGCGCCCGCTGCCTGGAAGCGGTCGCATGCCGCTTGGGGGCAGCCACCTCGTGGATCACCCGTAAATGCTACGTCGCGCACGCTTCAGCGCGTCCGTCCGGCGACGTATCCAATACATACGCAGCCGACCGTAGAGCAGCGCGCAAGGGTTGTGGAGAAACCAGCGGCGACATCGTGGCCCAGAACACGAACTCGCACTCGGCTTCGACTTCATCAGCGTCGCCTCGCGCTCGTCGCAGAGGTTTTGATGATTTGTATCGCGAGCACGACATACCTTGCGCATAAGGACACGAACCTGAATGTCGCGCACCTCGATCACTGACAACACCGCCGTGAGACCTCACCCGTCTGGAGAGCCTGTGAAGTTCGCGCGCAATCGGTTCTGGCTCGCAACACTAGCCGCCCTCACGGTGGGTACGACCGGCGTCGTGACCACCGCCACCGCCCGCGCAGCCACCGCATCCCTCTCAGTTGCGCCGAGCGGTCCAGGCAGCGACCACTGGGTAGCGACCTGGACGTCGATGCCGCAATTGACCGAGGCATCCAACATGCCACCCGCCCCATACACCCAGGGCAACCACGTCATGGCGAACACCACGCTGCGCCAGACCATTCACGTCTCGATCGGCGGTTCCCGGTTCCGACTGCACCTCAACAACATCTTCGGCGGCGCGGCGCTCCCGATCACCGCCGCATCCATAGCCATACCGGCCGGCGGGGCCGCGGGCGTGAGCGCAATCCAGGCGGCAAGCGCCAAAATAGTGACCTTCGGCGGCCAAAAGGCGGTGACCGTCCCCGCTGGCAAGGAATCGATATCCGACCCGCTGTACCTCAACGTCGCGAGCGGATCCAACCTCACCGTGACGCTCTACCTCGCCGCTGGGCAGGCATCGAACCACATCACCTCACACCCTGGCTCCCGCACCACCTCCTACCTGGCACAGGGCAACCACCTCACCGACACCACCCTGGCTAACGCGACCCCGGTCGAGCACTGGTACTTCCTCAGCGGCCTGGACGTGTGGGCACCAGCGCACGCGGGCGCGGTGGTGATGCTCGGCGACTCCCTGACCGATGGCCGCGGCTCCACCACCAACGGCAACGACCGCTGGCCTGACGACCTGTTCGCCCGGCTCCAGAAGCACAGCGCCACCGCCGACGTCGCCGTCGCGAACCAGGCCGCGGGAGGCAACGCGGTGCTGAGCGGCGGGCTCGGCCCCACCGCGCTCTCCCGCTTCGACCGCGACGTGCTCGGCCAGAGCGGCGTCAAATGGCTGATCGTCTTCGAGGGCGTCAACGACCTGGGCGTCAACGGCTCCCCCACGACCGTCAACGCCCTGATCGCGGCTTACCAGCAATTCATCACCAAAGCGCACGCGGCCGGCATCAAGGTGATCGGTGCGACGATCACGCCGTTCGGCGGCAACAGTTACGACGACCCGGCCGGAACCCACGAAGCCGCCCGCCAGACGGTCAACTCCTGGATCCGCACGAGCCATCAGTTCGACGCCGTCGCCGACTTCGACCAGGCCGTCCGAGACCCCGCCAATCCCCGCCGCCTCCAGCCGATCTACGACAGCGGCGACCATCTCCACCTCAACCCCGCCGGATACCACTCCCTCGCCAATGCCCTGCCGTACACCCTGTTCACTCAGTGAGGTGATTCATTGACGAGCACGAAATCATCTCCTGCCCACCGGGCTGTGCTGCATCCTCGGCGATTCCGGCCGGGGATGCAGGTACAACGCACTCGCGGTTACGGGCTGGTGCAGGTGAGTCTTGGGTTAGACGGGGATCCGGCAGCGGTGAATCCGAACGTTGTCGATGCCCCGGCGGCTAGCGCGCCGTTGTAGGAGGCGTTGGTCACCGTGACGGACGAACCGCTGGTGCTCAAGGTGCCGTTCCACAGTTGGGTGATGGACTGTCCGCTGGCTAAGGTCCACCGCACCGTCCAACCGTTGATCGGCGTGTTGCCCGCAGTCACCGTCACCAGCGCCTGGAAACCACCCGACCACGAGTTCTGGCTCTGATACACCGCGCCGCACGCGCCTGTCGGCGGAGGCGAGGTGGGCGACGCCGAGGGACTGCTGGATGGGCTGCTAGACGGACTGCTCGACGGGCTCGGCGAGGTGGAGGGGCTGCTGGACGGGCTGGGGGACGGCGAGCCTGATCCTGTTCCGGTTTCGAAGGCGCCGAGGTCGGGAGCCGAGCCGTTGTAGGGCAGACCGACGTTCACGCCCCGATCGATCAGGGTGCTGTTCGAGGCCAGGTGCAGGTTGGGCAGGTTGGGCAGGGACCCGTCGGCTTGCCGCGGGGCGTCCCATCCGGTGGTGGACACGCTCTGGAACTGCGCGTTGGACATGCTCACGTTCAGGTTCCAGGAGTTGTCCGCGGCGCTGGTGCCGGACATGTTCGCCGTCAGGGTGCCGCCGTAGGCGATGTTGTTGCGCAGGGTGCCGATGCCGATCGCCGCACCGGAGGAGGAGATGCCCAGCATGTTGTAGTCCACGTGGTTGGCGTAGCTGGTGTTGTTGAAGAAGTCGTCGGCCACCGTGTGGTGGTTGGCGTAGAACCCGGCCGCCGAATTGTCGAACGCCACGTCGCGCTCGATGGTGTGCTTCACCCCGCCGGAGACGTACTTTCCGCCATAGCCGCCGGCCTTGAACCCGTTGCCGTTACCGGAGGGCGCCGGGGTGGTGGACTCCGGCAGGTAGCCGTTGCGCCAGGACCACGAATCCTCGATGGTGACCGAGGAGAACGCGTTGATCAGGTCGTATCCGTCATCGGAGTTCCACCACGCGCGGTCCCCGCGAAACACATTGCCCGGGTGGTTGGCGGAGATGTGGGCACCGAACCCGTCGGCGTTCTGCCCCGCCCCGTCCGAGCTGTGCGGGTCGTAGTTGTCGTGCGAATCGCAGTTGAGCACCAGGTTGCCGCCACCGTCCTGGATGAACAGCCCCGGCCCCATGTTGTTGTGCAGGTTCAGCTGCTCGAAGACGTTGTCGCTGCCGGTGATCCAGATCGCCCAGGACTCGTGGTTCAGCGAGTTGTTCTGCGGCACTCCCTCCGCCTCCAGGCCCTTAAGGTGCACGTAGCTGGCGGTCACATCGAAGCCCTTGATCCGGCAGTCGTCGCTCACCTTCGAGAAGTCGAAGACCGGCCGCTCCCCGGGATACGCCACATAGCTGATCAGCGCGCCCGCGCTGCCGCTCTTGTTCACGCTGATCGCGTTCACGCTCGCCGTCTGGCTGGCACACGAACTATCCGCATGCGTGTAGGTGTAGGTGCCGCCGCGGAAGTACACCGTGTCCCCGGCCCGCGCCACGCTCTGCGCGTGCGCGAACGACGCCCACGGAGCCGACAGCGTCCCCGCCGCGCTATCGCTACCGCCCGGCGCCACGTAGTAGGCCGCGCCCGCAGCGCTGCTCACCCCCGCGGCCACCGCGACCAGCAAGCCCGAACCCGCCACGACCACGCAAGCCACCAGCGCAGCCGCGGCACCTCTCATCTGTCTCATACTCACTCCGAATCACGTGGGTAGCTGGTGCCGTGGTGGTCACGGAATTTCCGTGGCGATCCGCGCCCGCCTGTCATCGCGGGCGGGCACGGATACCAGTAGCCAGTCGGTCAGTTGCAGCTTCCGGAACAGGGGACGAACGGAGCCGTTGTGCCCGTGATGGTGGCGGTGCCGAGGGTGAGTCCGCCGGCGCTGGCGGTCAGGGTGATGGTGCCGGGACCGGTGGCGCGCACCAGGGCGTAGGCGATGCCCTGATATGCCTTGCGCACGCTGCCGCGGAAGCTCTCGTCGGTCTGGCTGCCGCTGTCGACCGCCACGATGACGCCGGGGCCGCTGATGCTGAAGGTGATGGCGGCGGAGGAGCCGGTCACCACCCGGCCGGAACTGTCCGCGATGGTCGCTTTGACGTAGTCGATGTCGTTGACGTCCGTGGACACCGTGCCATGGTCCGGGCTTAGCACGACCTTGCTGGCGGTGCTGCCGCTCGGCGGCGGACCGGTGCGCGGCGCGCCCCAGGTGCTCTGCCAGGAGTACCCGATGGACCGTACCGTCCCGACCGCGTCCATCAGGCCCGCGCTGCTGCCCACGGTCGGCCACAGCCCGTCGGCCTCGCCGAGGTAGTCGGCGCCCGTCCACAGGAACTCCCCGATCAGGCCGGGGTTACTGGTCACCGTGTTCCAGTCAGAGGTGCTGGTGCCCATCTCGGTGAGCAGTCCGGGCCGCTGCGGGGACATGCCCATCGCTTGCAGCACGTCGTTGGGCCGGTAGTTGCCGCCGAACACGTCCAGCGTTGTACGCGTCGCGCCGGTCACGTCGCCGCTGTCGGACGGCCGGAAGAGCGCCTGCGTGACCGGACGGCCCGGGTCCAGCGTGTGAGAGATCGACACCATCCTGGTCAGCAAGGGTTCGCGGGTGGAGAGCGAGTCGCGGATCTCGTTGCCGGCGCTCCACATCACGACGCTGGGATGGTCCCGGTCGCGCAGCACGATGCTCGTCGCGTCGACCTGATACCAGGGCACTGATCCGCTGGCGCCAGGCACGGCCGGGGTGCCGGTGGGGCTGGACGCGGTCTTGTTGAAGTAGGTGGCGTAGTCGCCGACGTCGCTGTACTTGTGCTGGGTCCAGGTGTCGAAGAACTCGTCCAGGACCAGGAAACCCATCTTGTCGGTCAATTCCAGGAACGCCGGGCTCGGCGGCTCGTGCGCGGTGCGGATCGCGTTAACGCCCAGGGCCTTGAGCTGCGCCAGGCGCCGCTGCATCGCCTCCTGCGGGGCCGCCATCCCGAGAGCGTGGTAATCCTGGTGGATCGCGACGCCCTTGAGTTTGACGCTGTGTCCGTTCAGGCTCATCCCGCTCGAGGCGCTGAAGGTCAGGCTCCTGATGCCGACCGGCGTGACGTCGTTATCGACGGTGGCACCGGACACGAGGATGTTGGTTGCCAGGGAGTACATGTTCGGGCTGGTGGTGTCCCACAGCCGCGGGTTGCTGACCGCGACGTCGTAGCTGAAATTCGCCGACGCCCCGGCCGCGATAATCTTCGACGCCGTGGTGACCGCGGGCAGCGCGATGCCGCTCGGGTCGCTCAGCACGCCCTGCACGCTCACACTCGCGGACGCGCTGCCGCTGTTGACCACCGTGGTCTGCGCGTGCACCGTGGCGGCCGACGTGCTCACGCTCGGCGTGGTGACGTAGGTGGCCCACTGGTCAACGTGCACCGGATCGGCGGCGATCAGGCGCACATCGCGGTAGATCCCGGCGCCGGTGTAGTACCGCGAGGCCGGTTGCAGGCTCGTGTCGGTCTTGACCGCGATCACGTTGTCGGCGCCGCCGAACTTGACCGCCGAGGTGATGTCGTAGCGGAAACTGGTGAATCCGTCTGGGTGCGTGCCGATCAATGTGCCGTTGACGTACACGGACGCGTTCGCCATCACGCCGTCGAACTCGATGAACACCTTGCGCGAGGCGGGAACGTTGGCGAGCGAGAAGTGCTTGCGGTACCAGCCGATACCGGAGGGAAGGTAACCGCCGCGGCCGGTGCTGGCCGCCGACGAGGAGAACGGGTTCGAAGGCGGGTTCGGGCCCTCGATGCTCCAGTCGTGCGGCACGCTCAGGCTGCGCCACCCGCTGTCAGCGTACGAAGCGGAACTCGCGCCGCTCGCGTCACCGTAGTGAAACAGCCAACCGGGGTCGAAGTCGACGATCGTACGCGGCTGGCCGGAACCCGTTGCGGTGCTGCTCGGAGACGGGCTGGGGCTCGCGCTGCCGACGGGTGACGCACTCGACGACGGCGAGGGCGAAGGCGAGGTGCTTGTCGGCGATGAGCTTGGCACCGCGCCGTTACAGACGGTGCCGTTAAGCGTGAACGCGGTCGGATCGCCAGGATAGCTGGAGCCGGAGAAGGTGCCGTTGAATCCAATACTCGTGCTGCCATTCGTGCCAAGCGACCCGTTGTAGGAGACGTTCGCGGCACTCACGCTCTGCCCGGACTGACTGAAGGTGGCGCTCCAGCCCTGACCCACCGCTTCACCGCCCGGCAGCGCGAATCCCACGGTCCAGCTCGTGAGAGGTGAGCCCAGGTTCGTAATCGAAATGCTCGCCGTGAAACCGCCCGACCACGAGTTCGCGGTGTACGAGACCTGACACCCGCCCGCCGCGTGCGCGCTCGAGGCGAAGGTGACCGCGGCGAGCCCGGCGGTGGCCAGCACCGCGGCGGTCGCGGCGGCCATTCGCCTACGCGTGCGGGGCGCCGCGCCGGCACGGGGCGCGCCGCGACCGCTGGGTTCTGACATGGGGCACTTCTTTCTCTGTGGGTTGATGTACTTGGCGCTGGCGGCGCCGCTCCAGCCGAAGTCACGTCACGGAGCGCTAGGGCCCGATGGCTCCGACGACGACTGAAGCGCGATCGGACCTGTCAGCCGGTTTGGATGAGGCTGAAGTCGTCGGCGTAAATCCAGTTGCCGGCGTTCGCGTTGGCGGAGATGCCGATCTGGATGGATCCGTTGGTCACGGTGATGCCGGTGATGCTCACCTGGGTCCAACTGCCGATCGACTGGTTGATGGAGTGGTCCAGTTCGCTGGCGCCGAAGTTCTTGGCGTAAAGGTTCGCGCTGTGCTGTCCGCCGCTGCTCTTGATCCAGGCCGAGAGCGTGTAGGTGCCGTTAGGCAGCGTGATGTTCTGCGAGGCGCTCGCGGTGTAGGCGGAGGAGGAGGACAGCGCGATGGACCAGCGCCCGGTGTGCCCGCCGGAGTGGTTGGCCACGTTCGCCGACTCCGTCCAGCCGGCCATCGTGCTGGTCGAGACCCGGTCGGCCTCGACGCTGGGGTTGAGCACGTAGTTGTTGCCACTGCCCACCGACCAGGTGCCCGCGGCGGCGTCCACGTTCCATTGGCTCAGCGAGTGGAAGGTCGGCGTCGTGCCGTTGAAGGTGAGCGGGACCCATTGGTTGTAGCCGATGCCGTTGCCGGCGAAGTCGGCCCAGCGGTCGCCGCCGAACACGACGAAGGAGCCTGACGAACCATTAACCGCGAACGCCAGGCCGGTCTGGGTGACGTGGGAGAAGTCGGCGTCCGTGCCCGCGAGTACGAACTCGGCGGAGTAGCCGCTGCTCACCTTCGAGGAGGTGATGCAGTAAGTGTGCGAGGCGTTCCAGCCGTGCAGATCCGAGGAGCAGAAGTAGTAGGTCCCGGCGTGCTTGAACATGATGTTGCCCTCACGCCCGCCGGCGGAGCTGTTGTAGATGTTCACCGCCGGCTCCACCTGCAGGAAGTCGGAAGGACGCAGTTGTGCGACATACAGATGCGAGCGGCCGCTCTTGTTGCTGAACGCCAGGTACGCCTGCCCGTCGTCGTCGACGAACACCGACTGGTCGCCGGACATGCCGGTGCTCACGTTCGCGATGGTCGACTGCGTGGCCGCCCGGGTGAAGTGACCGTTGGGAGTGCTGCTGGTGCCGAACACCAGCCCGCTGCCCGCCTGGGCGATCAGCACGTACTTGCCGGTGTTCGGGTTGTGCGCGATCCCGATACGTCCGACCCAGCCGCCGCCGGTGTCCGCGGGGGTCATCGCGTTGCCCTCGAACTTCCAGTGCACCAGGTCGGTGGAGGAGTAGCACGTAATGGCGCTGATGGAGACGTCGCCGTTCTTGCCCGCGGCGGGGTTGTTGTAATAGGTGACCGCACCGTTGTACTTCGCGCCGTACCAGTAGTAGGTGGCCCCGACCTTGAGCACCCCGCCGCCCTGGGAGTAGATCGGGTTGCCGGAGGTGTCCTTCCAGAAGACATCGTTTTGCAGCGTGGCACCGCCGGACCCTGCCGGAGAGGTCGCGCTCGCACTCGCACTCGCACTCGGGCTCGAACTACCGGCGGGCCCCGAGGGCGTGGGGCTAGGCGTCGCAGAACCCGTGGAGACTGCGCCGGTACAGGTGGTGCCGTTAAGCGTGAACGCGGTCGGGTCGCCCGGATAGGCGGAGCCGGTGAAGGTGCCGTTGAACCCGATGCTCGTGCTGGCGTTCGTGCCAAGCGACCCGTTGTAGGAGATGTTCGTGGCACTCACGCTCTGCCCGGACTGACTGAAGGTGGCGCTCCAGCCCTGACCCACCGCTTCGCCGCCCGGCAGCGTGAATCCGAGGGTCCAACTGGTGAGCGGCGAGCCGAGATTCGTGATCGAGATGCTCGCGGTGAAACCGCCCGACCACGAGTTCGTCGTGTACGAGACCTGACACCCGCTCGCGGCGCTGGCCGATTGGACCAGGGTGAACGCGGCCAGGCCGGTAGTGACGAGTACAGCCGCGGTCGCCGCGGCCGCACGCCTCCGAGCGCGAACCATGGTGTGGGCGCGGCGCGCCAGGCGATCGGTGGGTACTGACATGCCATTGCCTCTTTCTCTGTGAACTGATCCGCGCGTCACTGCTTAAGCCATCGCTACGAGCCGCCGATGCCGCAGGTCACGAGGTGCATGCGGCACCGTTGAGGGTGAAGGCGATGGGTGAGGCATCGTTGGATGCCCAGGTGCCCTGGAAGCCGAATTGGACGTTGCCGCCCGGGGCGATCGCGGCGTTGTAGCTCACGTTCGTAGCGCTCACTGAGCGTCCAGACTGGGTGAGCGTGGCGTTCCAGGCGTTGGTGACCTTCTGGTCGCCCGGGAAGCTCCAGGTGAGGGTCCAACCGTTCACGCTGCTGGTGCCGGTATTGGTGACCGTCAGGTTCGCGGTGAATCCGCCGGCCCATTCGCTCTTGACGTACGAGACCTGACAGGTGCCGCCACCGGTGCTACCGCCACTGATCGTCCAGGTGAAGGACGCCGAGCCGGATGCGCCGGTGCTGTCGGTCGCGGTGACCATCGCGTTGAACGTCCCGGCCGCGCTCGGCGTCCCGGTGATCAGCCCCGAGGAGCTGATCGACAACCCCGCCGGAAGACCCGTCGCCGTATACGTCAACGTCTGACCGGCCGCCGAGTCGGTGGCTCGCACCTGGACGGCGCTGACCGGCGTGCCGACGGTGCCGCTCTGACT
>NZ_DATNGK010000128.1:0-65116 GCF_035605935.1 Actinocrinis sp.
CGCAGGACCGCCAGGACCCTGCGATGGTCGCCCTCGTCGGGCGGCAGGTCGAGCTTCGTGAAGATGTTGTTGATGTGCTTGCCGACCGCGCTCTCCGTGATGACCAGGGTGTGCGCGATCCGGGCGTTCGAGCGGCCCTCCGCCATCAGCGCCAGCACGTCGCGCTCGCGCGGGGTGAGCCGGTCCAGCGGGTCGTTGCGCCGTCGCAGCAGCAGTTGCGAGACGACCTCGGGGTCGAGCGCGGTGCCGCCGGCCGCGACCCGCTCCAGTGCGTCGATGAACTCTGTCACGTCCGCGACCCGGTCCTTGAGCAGGTAGCCGACCGCGGCCGTGTTCGTCGCCAGCAGGTCCGCGGCGTAGCGCTCCTCAACATACTGAGACAGCAGCAGTACTGCGACCTCGGGCCAGGCGCGGCGGATCACCATGGCCGCGCGCACACCTTCATCCGAGTGCCCCGGAGGCATGCGTACGTCCACGACGGCCACGTCGGGCCGGTGCTCCTCCACTGCGGTGAGCAGCGCCTCCGCGTCACCGACCGCGGCGACCACGTCGATGCCGGAGCCTTCCAGCACCCTCGTCAATCCCGCGCGCAGCAGCACGGAATCCTCGGCGATCACAGCACGCACGGCAACTCCACGGTGATGACGGTCGGGCCGCCGACCGGGCTGGCCAGGGCGAAGGTCCCGTCCACCGAAGCCGCGCGGCGGGCCAGGCCGGCCAGGCCGGAGCCGCGCGCCGGGTCCGCACCGCCGACCCCGTCGTCCACGATCCGCATCCGCAGCCGGCCGCGGGTCTGCACCACCTCGACGTCGGCATGAGTCGCCTCCGCATGCTTGGCGATGTTGGTCAGCGCCTCGGAGACCACGAAGTACGCGACCGCCTCGACCGCGGGGGCGGCCCGTTCGGGCACTTCCACACTCAGCCGCACCGGGAACGGAGCGCGCGCCGCGATGCCGGAGAGGGCCGCGTCGAGCCCGCGGTCGTCGAGAACCGCGGGGTGCAGGCCGCGCACCAGGTCCCGCAGCTCGGCCATCGCCGCCTTCGCCTCTTCGTGCGCCGAGTCGATGACCGCGCCGGCCTCCGGCGGCAGACCGTCGAGCTTTGAGCGGGCCATGCCGAGATTGATGGCCAGCGAGACCAGCCGCTGCTGCACGCCGTCGTGCAGGTCGCGCTCGATCCGGCGGCGCTCGGCGTCCACGGCGTGCACCAACGCGGACCGGCTCTGCGTCAATCCGGCGACCCGCTGTTCGAGCTGCACCGCGCGGTCCGGCCCGAGCAGCGAGATGGCGGCCCGCTCGTCAAGCGCGGCGATGATGCCAGCCAGCCATGAGGACAGCCAAAGGGCGGCAACCCCGGCCGCGCACAGCAGCACATCGCGGGACGCGGCGTCGGGAGCGCGCAGCGGTGAGTGCAGCGGCAGCGCCGGGGCGATCGCCGGGAGCAGCAGCAGCACGAAACCGGCCCCGCCGAGCGTGATCATGCCGAGCCCGGCCGCCGCGAACGCCGGGGCCGCGACGAGGTGATAGCCGAGCTGCCGCCAAGCGTCGCCGGTGCGCAGGGTGACCAGGAAGCCGCGCCAGCTGGCCGACTGAGCGTCCAGGCCGCCATCGGTGCGCAGCTCGACGCCGAGCAGTGAGCCGAACCGGCTGCGCTGCATGATCGTGGCGAGCCGCAGCACCCGAGGCAGCAGCAGCAAGCCGATCACGGTCGCGAGCGAGAAGATCGAGTACCACAGTTTCCAGTCCACGAACACTGGCAGCACGAACACCGTGGCCCAGCAGCTGCCTGCGGCCACGAATGCGGCGTCACGCCAGACGAGCCGGGAGAACGGCCCGCGCAACATGGGCGCGTGCCGGGACGGCGCGGTGGCACTGCCGCTCGGCGCGCCGGCCGCCGCGGCGCCGCCGGAAGCCCCCGTGGCGCCGGATGCCCCCGTGGCGACAGTCATGATCGAACCCCAGTCATGATCGGAAACCTGTCATGACCGGAAGCCTATGCAAGCCGGCGGTGCCAAACCATGACGTGAGGCTCCGTAACCAAGGTGGGGCTAGCCATACCCTCGACTCAGTGTTGTGCGCTACTGACCCGGAGGTACAGCCCCGGCACAGTCCGCGCGGCTTCATCCTGGGTCGCTCTTATGACCGCGCACTCCCCCATCACCCGAACGAGCGACCCTGATTCAGTCATCGGCGGGGAATGCTGACCGTGCGGTCGCCGTGACGTGGCGTGACGCGCATTCGTCAGCAAAGGGGAGGGGCCGGGCCTATGGGGCTCTCGATTCTGATCGGCCTTGTCGTTGTCGCGGTGGCCGTGCTGGTGCTGCTGGACCGGCGGCGCAAGGATGCGAGGGTCGAGCGTGAGGACGCTCAGGCCGTCGAATACATCAACTTGTTCATCGGAACGCTGTACATGGTGCTGCTGGCGCTAGTCGTCGTGGTGATGTGGCAGAACGTCTCCGATGTCAGCAGCGACGTACGCACGGAGGCTTCCGGATTGCAGGCCCTCGCGCAGACGGCGCAGCGGCTACCGGCGGCCGAGGGGCAGCCGCTACTCAAAGCAGCACACGAATACGCCGCCACCGTGCTGAGCTCCGAGTGGCCGCCAAAGCCGGGCAGCGATAACGGCGCGGACGAGAGTGCCCCGGCGGCGCGCATCCTCGCCGCAGCCCGAGCGGCCGTCACGCATCCAGTGGCGTCCGGGGCGACGGCTGGAACCATCGAGGACCAGGCCATCGGCGAAATCAACACGGTGGCCGACGCGCGGGACGACCGTTTGGCGAAGTCCGGCGCCAGCATCCCCGACGTGCTGCTGATCGCGCTGGCGGTACTGAGCCTGATCACGATCGCCACTCCGCTCGCGCTCGGTCTGCGCGCCGACGCCCTGGCCTTCGCCGGGTTCGTCGTCACGACGGCGCTGGTATGTCTCGCTTTCTGGTTCGTCGTGGAGCTTCAGTCGCCCTTCCACGGGCTCATCCATGCCAGTCCGCAGCCTTTGCGAGACGCGCTGGCGGATGCGTAGCAGGCCGCTGATGAGACTTTCACTCCTGGGCGCGCTGCTGGCAGCCGGGATCGTCCTGTCGGCGAGCCCGTCAGCCGTGGCGGCATCCGGCTCGAATCCGCCGGCGGGCGTTAGCGTTGGTCTCGACCTCGGTTCGCTGCACCTTTCCACGTTCACCGACACACTTCCCGGCGAGGCGGCGACGGCGTTTCACGCACTGGCCGGCGATGTGGTTCGGCGCGTGTATGTCGTGCGCAACGACGGCCTGCTACCGCTGATCGACGTGGCGGTGCACGATCCGGATGTGTCCTCGTCCGCGATCCGTTGCACACCAGACGGCGATGACGATGATGACGCGGATCTGGGTCCGCTGAGCTGGATGAACTGCTCCGCGACTTTCCGAGCCTCGGCTGGCGAGCACGTCAGCAGCGTTACCGCGACTGCGGTCTCAGCCGTCTTCAGACGCACCCTCTCCGCAGCTGCCGCCGCGGGCTATACGGCCGTCGCTCCTGGCCTCTCCGCAACCCTCGATTTCGAAAATGGCGTGCCGCAGGGCGGAAACCTGCCTGCAGACACCACAGTGGGCGCGAGGGTCCGGATCCTGAATACCGGATCGACCGAGCTGACCGGGCTGCGCGTATCGCCGCCGCCATCGCTGTCCGGACTCAGCTGTCCCGACGGATCAACGATCAGCTCGCTCGATCCAGGCGAATCAGCCATCTGCTCCGGTTCGCTGACAACCGCGGCGGGCCGACACGATGACACGTTGGTCGTCGCCGGAACCTGGCGCTGGGATCGCGCGATCACCGCGCAGGGCCGGCAATCGACGCGCTTGTTCCCAATCCAAGCCACCGCAGCCGCTACTTACCACGGCATCGCGCGCCCGAGCCCGCGCCCGACTCCGACCCCGCCGCCACCGCGACAGCACTCCGTTGTCGCGGTGGTGCCACCGGCCGTGCCACCCTCGTCGTCTGCGCCGACCTCGGCATCGCCAACGCCGAGTGCGCCGCGCAGCCCGACGCCGACGCCGGTTCGGCCGCTGCTGCCGGCCGCGGTGCAGTTCGTCCCTTCTCGCGGGCTCTCGTTGCCGCTGAAGGTACTGGCCATCGTGATCATCCCGGGCGTGGCCGCGGGGCGCCGGATCGCGTCGCGCAAGTGACCTGGCGCGCACGGGGTATGTCTCCCTCCGAGGAGGCGCAATGCGTACACATTGGGACACAGACGCGCAGGCCAACGCGTTCACGCGCGGATTGTTCGACGGCCTGCCGGAGAAGTACGACCTGCTCGCCGAGGTGCTCTCGTTCGGCCAGAACCGGCGCTGGCGGCACGCGATGGTCGACGCCGCGCTGCGCCTGAGCCCCGACGCGCACCGAGTGCTCGACGTCGCGACCGGAACCGCCGGGGTCGCACTCGCCTGGACCCGGCGCACTCCGGCGGACGTGGTCGGCGTCGACCTGACCGAGGAGATGCTCCGCGTCGGCCAGGCTCGAGTCGCGAGCCACCATGCCGAGGGGCAGATCAGGCTGGTCGCCGGGCGTGCGGAGCAGTTGCCGTTCCCGGACGCGTCATTCGACGCGCTGACCTTCACCTATCTGCTGCGCTACGTGACCGATCCGGCGGCGACGCTGCGCGAGTTGGCTCGCGTCGTGCGTCCCGGCGGAGCCATCGCGAGCCTCGAATTCGCCGTGCCGAGCAAGCCGATCTGGCACACCGCGTGGCGGGGATACACGCGGGCGGTGCTCCCGGCCGCCGGTTTCGCCACCGGCGGTCGCGAATGGGCGCAGGTCGGCCGGTTCCTCGGGCCTTCCATTAGCGAGCACTACCGGCGTCATCCGGTTGAGGAGACCGTCGCGCAGTGGCGTGAAGCAGGCATCGAAGACGTCGGGGTGCGCACGATGAGCCTCGGCGGCGGAGTGGTCATGTGGGGCAGAAAGCGTCGCGATGCCGCGGACGCGCAGGACACGCTGGAGAGCGCCGGGGCAGCCTCGGCTGCGGATGCGCTCGCCGCGGCACCTGAGCCGAACGGCGCCTGACATGGCCGACGCGGATTCCCTCTCCCCTGCCTTCTACGCGCGGCGCGGCGGCGCGCGCTGGGACTGGTGGACGGTGCTGCATCCGCCGTACACGCTATGGCATCTCTCCTACGTCGTTCTCGGCGCCGCGCTCGCCCCTCGTCTCAATTGGCTGATCCTGGGTGCGTCAGTGCTCGCGTTCGCGCTCGCGGTAGGCATTGCGGCTCATGCGCTCGACGAGTGGAACGGCCGGCCGCTGCGTACCGGGATCAGTGACAGAGCCCTGTGGGTCGCGGCAATCGTCTCGCTGCTGGCCGCCGCCGCGCTCGGCATCCTGGTTCTGCCGCGCACCGGACTCGTGCTGATCCCGTTCGTGGTGGTGGGGATCGTGCTCGTGCTCGGATACAACCTCGAACTCTTCGGCGGCGCACTGCACACAGACCTCGGCTTCGCCCTCGCCTGGGGCGCGTTCCCGGCGGCGGTCGGCTACGTGGCGCAGGCGCCCGCGCTCAATTCGCCGCGCACTCTAGGGGCCGTGGTCGTCGTAGCCGCCGCGACGGCGCTGTCCGCGGCGCAGCGGCGTCTGAGCACGCCTGCACGCATGCTGCGCCGACAAGCGGCCGACGTCACCGGCGTCATCCAGCTCTCCGACGGCTCGATCGTTGCGCTCGATAAGGCGACGCTGCTGGATCCGCTCGACGGAGCTCTCAGGCTGCTGTCTTACGCGACGCCTGCCATCGCCATCGCCGTCCTGCTCTCCCGAGTCGCGCACTGGTAGCCCGGCTCGGCTCCGTTCCACGCGCCGGCGGTGCCTCGCTCTCAACCGTCCGTTACGGCCGCGACCAGGCCCACCAGCGACTCGCGCACGCCAGCGTCAACTGACACGCCCGAGCTGATCGCCTCGATTGCCTGCTTTCCCAGATCCTTGATGCGCTCCTCCACGGCCTGCCGCGCTCCCGCCTCCTCCATCAGCACCCGGATCTCGCCGACCGCCGCGAGTGAGCCGCTCCCCACCAACCGCCGCAACCGCTCTCGACCCGCTGAATCCGACCGCTGATACGCCTCCGCGAGCAACACCGTGCACTTTCCGTCCCGAAGGTCGTCGCCGGACGGCTTTCCGGTGTCGGCCGGATCGGCGAACGCTCCGAGCAAGTCATCGCGCATCTGAAACGCCAAGCCCAGTGCCTGCCCGTAAACCTCATACGCGGCCAGCAAGTCCTCGTCCGCGCCGGCCAGCGTTCCGCCGAACCGCAATGGGCCGGTCGTCGTGCACGCGGCGGTCTTGGCGCGCGCTACGGTCAGGGCGTCGTCGAGGTCGAACCAGCCGGCCGCCTGCGCGACCAAATCAAGGTACTGGCCACGGATGGTCTCGGCGCGCATCGCGTCGTACACGGGCCGGCCGCGCTCAACCGCGCCAAGCGACAGCCCGCTCTCCCGCAGCAGCCGATCGGCCCAGACCAGGCACAGGTCCCCGGCGGCAATCGCCGCGCCGACGCCGAACTGCTCCGCGTCTCCACGCCAACCGGCGCTAGCGTGCCGAGCGGCGAAGGTCCGGTGCACGGTCGCGCCGCCACGCCGAGTCTCGGATCGATCCATCACGTCGTCGTGTATCAGGGCGCAGGCATGCAGTAGTTCCAGTGAAGCGCCGCCGCGCACGATCCCGTCGTCGACGTCGTGGCCGGTCCCGGTCCAACCAAGCACGCAAAGAGACGCGCGCAACCGCTTGCCGCCGCGCGTGATCAGGTCGGCGATGGACGAGACGAACTCCTGATCCGCGTGCCGCCGGTGTCCGTCGCAATCGACCTCGCCGCCGCCAGCCTCGTCGACAGTGACCTCTTCGAGCCGCTCGCCGAGAAACTCCGCCAAGACCTCGTCCACCCGCGAACGCAGCGGCTCGAGTTCGCGCATGTCCGACCTCCCAGTTCGCCGGTTCGGGATACCCGAGAGCTACGGCCTCATCCCTAACCTGCCCACGCGCTCACTTCCTTTACACGATCCGGCACCTCACGCTGTTCAATTCCTTTCTTTGCGCGCCCGCACGTTGACCGGCTCTCTGTACGGCGCTACGGCGCGCTTTCAGTAAAGAGGATTTACCATTCAAGGGAGCCGCCGTGCTCTCGGGACGGGCTTAGCCCGCAGTCGTTGAGTCGGTGCGCAGATTCGCCCCCGGAAACGGGGCGGTCCCCGGCATCACGGGGGGGATGCGATGCCGGGGACCCTTCCGGCGGGAACGAATCCACACGCCGGGTGATAGATCAGACGGGGTGGGGTGTCTGATCATGAGCTAGTGTGTCAGCTCCGTCCGGCGTGGGGAAGAGCCGCATCGTTTAGCTCAGGCAAAATCGGTACCAGGACTTTCTCTGGTCCCCAGCGTATGGTGGTTCAGTCCGCTGAGTCCCGATCTTGGCCCGCGTCGGCCGCCGCGGCTGCGTCTGCGGTTGAACCGGACACGCGACCGGAGCTGCCCGGATCACGCGCGGGAAGCAGGGCTTGAACGGCGGTGATCGTGTCGGCGTCCGCGGCGTCCTTATCGGGCCGGTAACGCAGCACGCGGGCGAAGCGCAGCGCTACCCCGCCGGGGTAGCGCGGGCTGACTTGGACGCCGTCAAGCTCGATCTCGACGACCAGTTCCGGTCGCAGGTACACGGTCCAGTCGGTGCGGCGTTGCTCCAGCTTAGGGAATTGCTCGGTCTGCCAGGCCAGCAGCTCATCGGTGAGGCCCTTAAAGGTCTTGCCGACCATGATCGGCGGGCCACCGTCCGGATCACGAGCCCCGAGGTGCAGGTTGGAGAGCAGGCCGGTGCGGCGTCCGTGGCCCCACTCCGCGGCGAGAACGACCAGATCCAGGGTGTGCACCGGCTTGACCTTCTGCCAGGAGCGCCCGCGCCGGCCGGCCGCGTAGACAGCGTCCAGCGCCTTGACCATGACGCCTTCGTGTCCGGCTGTCAGCGCCGTCGCGAGCAGGTTCTGCGCCTCGTCCTGGCTCGGCCGGTACGCGCCGGGAATGACGTACGGCTCGGCGACGCGCCGCAAAGCGGCCTGCCGCTCGGTCAGCGGTGCGTCGAGCAGGTCCACGCCGTCGAGGTGCAGGCAGTCGAAGAAGTACGGCCGCAACAGCAGATCGCGCTCAGACGTGGCGCCGAAGCGGCTCATCGTCTCCTGGAACGGCCGCGGGCGACCGTCATCGGTCAGCGCCAAAGTCTCGCCGTCGAGCACCACGGTCTCGCAGGGCAGCGCGCGGACCAGTTCGACGAGCTCTGGCACGCTCGTGGTGATCTCTCGCAGCGTCCGGGTGTAGATGTTGACCTGCTGGCCGCTGCGGTGCACCTGAATCCGCGCGCCGTCCAGCTTGTACTCGACGCTCACGTCACCGAGTTCGGCGAGCGCCGCGGGGAGGGACTCGGCCGGTGAGGCGAGCATCGGGCGGATCGGCCGGCCTATTTGCAGGGTGAACGCGGCCAGCGCGTCCGGGCCGCGGTGCAGCGCGGCCTCGGCGGTGTCCGGCAGCGAACCGGAGAGCATGAAGGCCCTGCGAACCAGCTCGCCGGGCACCTGCGCGGCTTTCGCGACGGCGTCGAGCATGACGCCCTCCAGCGCGCCCTGCCGCAGCTCGCCGGTGAGCAGCCGCAGCAGGAAGTTCTGCTCCTCGGCGGTGGCGGCGCGCAGCAGCGAGCCGAGCAGATCGCCGCGGCGCCCGCGCGAGCCGGTACCCGAGGTCCCCGCGAGGCTTTCCAGGGTCTTATCCACCTCGCCGACGGTTAGCGTGGGCGCGTCGGCAGGTGGCGCGTCGAGCTGGACCAGAGTGCGCCATCCGGTGCCGAAGCGGCCCTGCAAAGGCACCCCGACCAGGAATGCCGCGACGACGCGTACAGCGACCGGGGCGTCAGCATCCGAGACGGCGGCGCGAAGTACGCCGGCGAGCGCGTCGACCTTGGCCAGGCGTGACCGGGTCGCCGCGACGGCGGCGGAGACCTGGACAACCTCGGCGAACAGCATGGTCCTATGGTGCCGCCCGGCACTGACAAATGGCTCGCGCCCCGGGAAATGCGCTGGTCAGTCGGCTGGCAGCGAGGTTGGCTACGACGAGGCGAGTCGGCCGAGAGAATCGCCGGTGAGCCGGAAGATGGTCCACTCGTCCATCGGTACCGCGCCGAGCGACTTGTAGAAGCCGATCGACGGCTCGTTCCAGTCGAGCACCGCCCACTCGACCCGGCCGCAGCCACGCTCGACAGCGATCTGCGCCAGCCGCGTGAGCAGTGCGCGGCCGTGTCCCTCGCCGCGGGCGTGCGGCTTGACGTACAAGTCCTCCAGGTAGATGCCGTGCCGGCCGAGCCAAGTGGAGAAGTTGAGGAACCACATCGCGAAGCCCACCGCTTCACCGGTGTCATCGTTCTCGGCGATGAGCGCGTACACGGCCGGGTGCTCACCGAACAGCGCAGTGCGAAGGTGCGCCTCCGTGGCGGTCACCTCGTGTGGCGCGCGCTCGTACTCGGCCAGCTCGCGGACCATAGAGAGGATGGCCGGTACGTCATCCGGCGTAGCGGTTCTGATCATCGTTCAAGGGTAACCGGCGCTTCCTGCGGGCGTAGCGCCGAGGCTGCGAGTGCGACGGCCAGGACCAGCACGACCGGGATCGCGAGCGCCGTGGGCAGGCCGACCACTTCCGCGGCTCCGCCAATGACGATCGGCCCGATGATGAATCCGATGAAACCGAGACTGGCGACCCGCGCGATCGCCTCGCCCGCACGTGCCGGATCACGCGTGCCGGCCGTGGAGAACACTTGCGGCACGATGCATGACAGCCCCGCGCCCAGGCATGCGAAGCCGATCACACCGGCGATCGGTGAGTTGACGAGCAATCCCGCGGCGAGCCCAGCGGAGGCGAGGACGCCGCAGCCGCGAACGAGCCGGACCGGCCCGAATCGCGCGGTGAGCCGGTCGCCGACGAGCCGGCCCGCCGTCATCGCGATGGAGAACGCGGCGTACGCGATGGCCGCGAATCCGGCGCTGGTGTGCAGGTTGTCGCGCAGATAGACCGCGCTCCAGTCCGCCGCCGCGCCCTCTCCGACCAAGCAGCAGAAGGCGAGTGCGCCGAGGAAGAGGACAGCACTGGACGGAGCGAGGAACGCGTGCAGACGGGCGAGGAGCGATGGCGGCGTGGGCGGTCGAAGGGAATCAGATTGCTGAGATGGCAGAGGCGCGGCGGCTGGCGGGGATGCGTTAGACGGCGTAACAGCCCGCTGCGATAGTGCCCAGCGAGATGACAGGCTCACGCCGAGCACGACGACGCCGGTGACAGTTGCGAAGCTCGCCGCTGGCCCGAGCCCGGCGCGCGCGTATAAGCCGCCGAGCGCTGCGCCGATGAAGCCGCCGATGCTGTACACGGCGTGAAAGGACGAGATGATCGGCCGCCCCCACGCGCGCTGCACCTCGACCGCATTCGCGTTCATCGCAACGTTGAGCGTGCCGTGCACGGCTCCGAAGCCGAACAGCGCCAGCACGAGCAACGGCAGGTTCGGCGCGAACGCCGGGCCGAGCAGTATCGCGCCGTCAACGAGCGCGGCGGGGAGCATCACGCGCCGGCTGCCGTACCGGTCCACCAGCCGACCGACCGCCTGCATGCCGACGATCGCTCCGGCGGCGAAGGCGAGCAGGGCCAGGCTGAGCTGGCCGTCGCTGACGCCCAGCCGCTGTTTGACGGCCGGGATCCGCGAGGTCCAGGAGCCGAGGATCACGCCGTAGAGGAGAAAGAGCAGCGCGACCGCGATCCGGGCACGTCGGAGCGGGTGCTCGTTCAGGGATCGCAAAGCCCTGAGCGATCTCATGCCGAACGCCACACGCGGCGTGGCGTCGGTCTTGGTCATCCGGTCACGGTAGCGCGTGGCGTTCGGCATGAGTATCGAAAAAGGAGGACGGTCAGGCAGTCAGCTGGTCAGACAGTCAACTGGCCGGGCAGGCGCGGGCGGTGGTTACGAGGTCGAGCAGGCGGCTCCATTGAGTGTGAAGGCGGTGGGCACCGCGTCGCTGCTCGTCCAGGTGCCTTGCCAGCCGACCGAGACGGTTCCTCCGGGACTGATCGTCGCGTCGTAGGCGACATTCGTCGCGGTGACCGCCTCTCCGCTTTGCGTCACTGTCGCGCTCCAGGCGTTGGTCACTTTCTGGTCGCCCGGGTAAGTGAACTTCAGTGTCCAGCCGTTGATCGTCGACGTGCCGGTGTTCTTGAGGGTCACGTTCGCGACGAAGCCGCCGGGCCACTCGCTGGCCTTGGCGTAGGACACGTTGCACGTCGCGCCGCCGGTGCTCGCGCTCGGCGAGGGCGAAGCGGACGGCGAAGACGACGGTGAGGATGAAGGCGAGGAGGACGGGGATGCGGACGGCGAGGAGGACGGGCTCGTGCTCGGACTCGCCGAGGGGCTGCCGGAGCTACCGCTGCCCGAGATCACGTACGTGACCAGTGAGCGCGCCGGAACGCTCGCGCTAAACGCACCGCCGGTGACCGGGATCGCCGTCTGCGCGGCCGCGTTGTTCGAGCCGTTGGTCAGCACCGGGGTAGCCGTTCCACTCGTGATCCCGGCGTTCTGCAGCGAGTACGAGACCGAGTCGGCGCTGTTCGCCGTGTTGAGTACGACCACTGCGACGGTGCCGTCAGTGTTCTTGTACGCGCTGAGTTGCAGGCCGGTGTCCGAGGTGGTCGTGCCGATCCGGGTGGCTCCGGGGTGGATGTAGCGGCTGTAGTTGGCGAAGGCCCAGAGCCGGCCGGTCGGGAGCACCGAGGAGCCGTTGATCTCCAGCAGGCCCTCGTTGTCACCGTTCTCGGACGGGGTCGTGCTGCCCCACCAGTACAGGAACGCACCCAGGTTCGCGCCGGTCAGGCCTTGGTAGATGTGCTGCGCCCAGGTGAAGCCGGAGGCGTCGCTGCCGTCGTCCCAGGCCGAGTTGAATCCGTCAAAGGTGGACCACTCGGTCTGCCAGGCCGGCTTGCTCCAACCGGATAGCGGCGAGGTGGGCGCGGCGGTGTAGCCGTGGCTGGTGAGCACCTTGGTGTAGGAGTTTGCGGTCGAGTCGGCCGCGATGGCCGAAGCGTACTGACTCGCGTAGTCCCAGCCCTCGGTGGCGCAGCACTCCAGCTGGGTGGACAGGCCCGAGTTCGCCAGCGCGGGGCCGAGATTGTCGAGCAGCTGCGCGGTCTGCGACGGGCTCAGCTGCATGCTGTCATAGCTCGTTGAAAGGTTGGCCTCGTTTTCGGGGCCGAGATAGGTCAGCGGGATGCCCGCGGCCGCGTAGTCCTTGGCGTACTGGACGAGGTAGTTCGAGTACGCCTGCACCCAGCTGCCGCTGCTGCACGTGGCGCCGGTCAGTCCGCAGATCGCTCCACCGTTGCTGGTGGAGTTGTTGGTCTTCATGAACGCGGGGGCGCTCCAGGCGTCAGCGAATACGTTGTTGACGCCGTAGAGGCTCTTGATCTGCTGGGCGAACCACAGCTGGCCCTGGTCCTGGTTGATCGAGGCGAGCGACTGGTACGCCGGTGCGGCAGTGGGGCTTCCCGGGGAGGTGGGCTCGATGGTGCTACCCGAATCGGCGCTGATCTCGTTGCGCAGCATGGTCAGTCCGGCGCCGGAGGTCGGGCTGTAGAGCAGGCTGAGCACCTGCTGCTGAACCGAGGCGGAGGCGCTCATGACCGTGGACGCTTCACCGAAGGCCTCGGAGGCGCCGAATCCGGTGATGTTCTGAAAGGTCGTCGATCCGTTGATCGTCACGGTTCCGGCGGCGTACGCCGGGTGCGACTGTGACACGACGATGGTCAAGCCGCTGGCGACGAGCAACACGGCGAGCGGGGCGCGTACCGCGTTCCAGCGGCGCGCCGTGATGTGGGCAACCTGTTGTGACGGGGACACGGCGGCGCGCCCTCCCTTCTCGTCGGCCGACCGGACCTGATGTCTGATCAGCCAATTGAGAAGTTACGAAGGGCGCCGCGGGGACTCAACGAGAAGCGCTTTACGGGCCGAGTACGACCTGCACAGCCGTGAATCTTTCACGCGCGGGCGGCAGCGGGCGGCCGTGGCGCGCCTTGATCAGGACCCGAACTTCCACAGCACGCCGTGCCCGGACGCCGAGCGCAGGGTGAGAAACGCGAAGATGGCGAGATCCGCGACGCCGAGCGCGATCGCCAGCACGGCGCGGCCGCGGCGCGGGTTGGCGCCGCGCAGGGCGGCGATGCCGAGGCCGATCGCGAGCGGGCCGAGGATGAGGTTGCCGACGAGCAGTCCGACGAGTCCGCTGATGAATGCGACGACGGACTTGCCGCTGTTGTCGCGCGCCTCGCTGCGCGATTCGTTGCGGGCGGCGCTGTTCGGGTCGGCGGGACGGTTCGACGAGACGACGCGGTTGGACGCGAGATCAGCCACGACGCACCCCCTTGCGGAAGAAGTTGAAGCTGCTGTTGGACAGGGCGGTACGGGCCGCGAACAGGAGCAGCCAGCCGCCGATCAGCGCCGTGAGCGCGAGCGCGACGGGCGCGGTGACGAGCGACAAGGCGCCCATGATCAGGGCGAACAAGGCAATTCCCGCCATCAGAAGAATCATGGTTCCACCTTCCCGGCCACGGTGCGGCCGGTCGTGGTTACGGCACCGAGCGAAACCGTAACAGTTGTTCACTGAAATCCAGGATACCCTGTCGAGGGTGAGAGAACAGTCGTTTACCGAGTGAGTTGGACCACATGAAGCACTCGCAGGCTGAGCACGCGGCGCCCGAGCCCGTCGATTCTGGGGCTGGGCTCGAGGTCAGGGCCGAGGCCGAGGCGGAAATCGAAGTCGAGGCGGGGATCGAGCTGTCGGGCGGCGTCCGCCAGGTTCGAAAGCAGCGCACCCGTCAGGCGCTGCTCGACGCTGCGCTTGAACTGCTTGAGCAGCAAAGCTTGAGCAGCCTCGGCCTGCGCGAGGTCACTCGCGCGGCGGGCATCGCCCCGGCGGCCTTCTACCGGCACTTTCCCGACATGGCGACGCTCGGTGTCGCGCTCGTCGAGGCGTCCTTCGGGAGCCTGCGCGCCATGGTGCGGGAGATTCGCGCGCAGGGTGGCGATGTGGACGACGTGATCGGGCGCTCCGTCGACGTGATAGCCCAGCACGTGCATGAGCAGCCGGCGCACTTCCGCTTCCTGGCCCGCGAGCGGCACGGCGGGGTCGCGGCCGTCCGCGTCGCCATCGCTGCCGAACTGGACGGCTTCGTGCGCGACCTGGTCGAGGACCTTTCCGCGCAGCCGGAATCGGCCGGCTGGTCTGCAACGGAAGTTCGAGTACTGGCAGAGCTCTACGTCAATCACACGATGCTGACCGCGACGGCGATCCTGGAGGCGACGACCGGCGAGCCCCGGCTGGGGGTCGACCCGGGGTCGGGTGTCGATGCGACGAGCTCTCACGCCGGTGCCGAAGTCCGCGCGGGCGCCGATTCTGCGGCGCGGTATGAGGAACGGGTCATCTTGAATGCCGCGCGGATGCAGCTGCGGCTCATCTCACTCGGCCGGCGGCACTGGCTCGAGGAACGCCCGGCCATCGAAGAACAGGATCGCGAATAGGAGTGGCGGCGATCGACCCAGCGGAGCTCACCGGCATGCGCCCACCGCTAACGACCGCAGCGCCGGCGGGACCTGATGGGCCGTAAGGTAACGCCGCAACTTCCACTCACCGGCCTCCGCATAACCGACAGCACCGTGAACCCGGGACCTGACGGGTCGTAAGGTAGCGCCCGCTGCTGCCGGGGCTCGCACCGCGCAAGCGCCACACGGCTGCCGATCTGACGGTCCGACAGCTTGCGCTACCGCTGGTCGACGACCCCTCTCGGCGGCGACAAGCACCGACCATGGCGCTAAGCAACGGTGCACCCTCCCCCATCGCCTCATCCCGCGCGATTCGCGAGCACTTCGTCATCGCTGCGTCGCCGGTGCACAAGCGGTGCGAGTTTCATCTCGAGCCGCTGGTCGCACGCCCGTTCGCGGGACACGTTTGACAGCGGTGGTCCGTACCGGGATCCTGATCCCGTGAGAGCGCTCTCAAGGTCGGCGCTCCGTACACGGCCACGCTCGCGTCACCGAGTTGGTCGGCGAATAATACGGTCAGTGGTCGGCCCACGACAGCGCGCTTTCCGTGAGCGCGACGACGCGGGGCTGTCGGGTGCGGCGCGGGGTGTTCCCGGCTGCGGTCGGGCCACCGGAAGAGGGGATTCCCCATGACAGTCACCGCGGGAGCCGCCCGAGTCGGAGTAGGGACGCAGGGGGCCGCGGCGACCGCCGCTGCGCCGCGGCGTTTCCCGGCCGGCTTTCACTGGGGGGCGGCCTCGTCCTCCTACCAGATCGAGGGCGCCTGGAACGAGGACGGCCGCGGTCCGTCGATCTGGGACACCTTCTCCCGTACGCCGGGCAAGGTGCGCAACGGGGACACCGGTGACGTGGCCATCGACCACTACCACCGCTACCGCGAGGACGTGCGGATCATGGCCGACCTCGGCCTGACCGCCTACCGTTTCTCCGTTGCCTGGCCGCGCATCCAGCCCACCGGCAGCGGCCCGGCCAACGCGCGGGGACTGGACTTCTATTCGCGGCTCGTTGACGAGCTGCTTTCATCCGGCATCACGCCGTTCCTCACGCTGTACCACTGGGATCTGCCGCAGGCGCTCGAAGACGAGGGCGGCTGGACCAACCGGGAGACCGCGCTGCGCTTCGCCGATTACGCCGAGCACGTCGCGCGCCGGCTGGGCGACCGGGTCGAGTTCTGGACCACCCTGAACGAGCCGTGGTGCTCGGCCTATCTGGGATACAGCAGCGGAAAGCACGCTCCCGGCCGCATCGATCAGGCCGCGTCGCTGGCTGCGGTGCATCACCTCAATCTGGCCCACGGCCTCGGCGCGCAAGCGGTGCGTTCGGTCGTCGGCGAAGCGGCGCAGCTGTCCGTGACGCTCAACCTGTGTGCAGTGCGGGCGGCCAGTGACAGCCCCGAGGACCAGGACGCGAAGCGGCGGATCGACGGCGTCGCGAACCGGCTGTTCCTCGACCCGATGCTGCGCGGCTTCTACCCGGCGGACGTGCTGGCGGACACCGCGGGACTCACCGACTGGTCGTTCGTGCGCGACGGCGATCCGGCTGCGATCAACGCCCGGATCGACGCCCTCGGCATCAACTACTACACGCCGCTGACCGTGGCGGCCCCCGACGGCAGCGGTCACGTGGAAGAAGTAACCGACCACCCGGGCTGTGGCGACCTGACCTACCCGCCGGTGGACCTGCCGCGCACCGTCATGGACTGGCCGATCGACGCCGATGGTCTGCACGAACTGCTGCTGCGGGTGCACCGGGACTACGACGGCATCCCGATGATCATCACCGAGAACGGTATGGCGAACGACGACTACATCGGCCCGACCGGCGAGGTGCGCGACCCGGAGCGGATCGCGTACGTGTCCGACCACATCGACGCCGCGGCGCGCGCGATCGAGGACGGCGTTGACCTGCGCGGATACTTCCAGTGGTCGCTGCACGACAACTTCGAGTGGGCGTACGGATACGGCAAGCGCTTCGGCATCGTGTACGTGGACTACCCGACGCAGAAGCGGATCTTGAAGTCATCCGCGCACTGGTACCGCGACCTGATCGCGCAGGAGCGGGGTCTGGAGCAGTAGCACGAGCGGTAGCCGCGGCTGAAAAAGGGCTACGCAAATCCATCAGGCCTCTGTGTCCGGTTCAACTGGACACAGAGGCCTGATCGGTTTGGCAGCGATTCCGGGTGGCTGCGACCTGGGGATCAGCCTGCCGGGTAGGTGTCGCCGGTCGTCCAGTCGGTACCGATGACGACGGTGACTTCCGTGTACGTGTTCGACTGAGTGAGGTTGGCGGTCGGGATGGCGAGCGCCTTGGCGACCGCCGCGGCCGAGTCGGCTCGGGTCGACGGGTAATAAACCTTCGTGACCGCGGTCTTCGTCATGTTCCCGCCCACTGTGGCGAGCGCGAAGCCGTCCTTCACCATCGCGTTCTTGATCATCAGGGCGCGCTGACTGACGCCGCTGGCGTTGAACACGGCTGCGTGCACCCGCGCGATGTCGACGGACGCCGCCCCGGTCGCGGCAGGGCCGGACGCAGCGGAGGAAGGTGAAGACGATGCGTTGGCCGCGGCACCGCTCGTCGCGTTCGCGGAGGCCATGGGACCGGCGCTCGGTGTGGTCTGGTTCGTCTTGTTCTGCGACGCGGAGGTCGGATCCGCGACTGCGCCGTTGGCGGGATTGCCGGACGGACGCGTGACGAAATAGGCGATCAGCGCGAGGACGACGACGCCTACCGTGCCGCCGATGATGGCGAGTTTGCGGTTGCCACCGCCGGCGCCGTTGTTTCCGCCGTGGTCGCCTCTGCCGCCGCTACCTGAGCGACGACCGTGGGCGGAGGAACGACTGCGTGAGCTTTCCTCTTCTTCGTCGAGGTCGACGTCGCGGTTCACCCGGCCCTCGGCGCGGGCGGCGCGACCGGCCTCAAGGCGAGACTGGCGCGGTACTGACCCGGCGGACGGCGCGTCACTGTCGGAAAAAGGCGGGGACGGGGGCAGGCCGGTAGACGGGGACCGTAGGCCAGCCCTCGAGTCGGGTCCTGAAGCTGGCGGCCGCTGTGCGCCAGGGCCTGATCCGCGCGAGCCGGGGGAACTCGGCGGCGAGAAGGGGTCAGCCGACGGCGCGAAGGGAGCCGTCGGGAAGGCACCGGACGAGAACGGAGCGGACGGCACGTCGGCGCGCGAATCGCCGGGACGAGTGCTTCCGGCAGGGTACTGACCCGGTCGTGGTCCGTCGGGCCGTGGCTGACCCGGTCGTGGTCCGTCGGGGCGCGGAGCTTCGGAACGATTCGATTCGGGGCGAGGCGCTTCAGGGCGCGAGGTTTCGGGGCGCGGCGGCGCATCGAACGCCGGACGGCCGTACTGCGCGGTGCGGTGCTGTCCGGAGTCGAACTGAGCCGAGTCGAACTGACCTGAGTCGAAGCGGTCGCTGCCGCGAGTCGGGAATTGACCAGAGTCGCCTTGGTCGCGGTCACCAGTCGGGAACTGACCTGAGTCGAAGCGGTCACCGCCGCGAGTCGGGAATTGACCAGAGTCGCGCGATTCGCCGGTGTGTTGCCCAGTAGCGTGCTGGCCGGTATCGAACTGACTCCGGTCGAACTGGCTCCGGTCGAACTGGCTCCGGTCGAACTGGCTTAACGGCTGCTGTCCCGTTCCGAACGGCGTTGAGTCACGGTCACGCTGACTCGCATCGAACTGGCCCGTCCTCTGCTGTCCCGTCGAGTGCTGTCCTGTCGAGTGCTGGCCGGTGGTGTGTTGTCCGCTGTCGAACTCGCTCGAGGCGAACTGGCCGGTCCTGAACTGTCCGCTGTCGCCTAGACCCCGTCGGGTCGGATCGGAAATGCGCGGCAAGTCGGCGCCGGTAGGCAGATCGCCATAGTCAGGCGGCGCCGCGCGCGGCGCTTCGTTGCTGTCGGGAGCTCCGCCGTGCCGCCCTCGGGTCGGCTGCGACGATCCGTCTAATCGCGGCTGAGCCTGCGGCGGCGGATTCGACGGCTGGAACGCGGACGTCGGCGCGGCGGAACCGATGCTTGGCGGCTGCGGTTGCGACTGCGAGGGCCCGGGAGGCAATGCGGCATGCGGACGCGCTTGCCGCGGCAGATAACCGTGCCCTGGGGCGGACTGCGGCTGCGCCGGGCGAGGAGGCGTGAGCTGCGGCGAAGGCGCTTGGGGGCGTGGCGGCGCCGGATGAGCCGCCGGACTTGGTGCGGGATTCGGCGGCTGTACCTGTGACTGCGGCTGGTAAGCAGTGGGCGGCAGGGCGGGCCGCACGCGGCCCTGCTGTGACCGCGACGGCTCCGGAGTCTCGTCAGGCTGGTAGGCCGGCCGGAAGTCGTCCTCGCGCCGCACCCCGACGCCGCTCGGCAGCCCGGTGGACCCGCCTGCGTCCGGTCCGGTGCCGCCGAGCCAGCTGTCAGAACCTTGCTGCGTTGAGGCGATTTGGTGCTGCGCCGGGTCCACCCGCCGCTGCACTGCGTCCAATGGCTGCCGTGCTGGATCCAACGGCTGCCGTACTGGGTTGGCCCGGTGCTGCGCCGGGTCGGATTGCCATCCGGTGCCCGGCTGCTGTTGCGCCGCGTCCATCCGCTGTTGCGCTGCGTTGAACTGTTGATGCGCCGTGTCCAACTGCTGACGCCCAGTGCCCGGCCGTTGCTGCGCCGCGTCTGTCCGATGCGGCGCTGCCTCCGGTGGCTGCTGTGCTGGGCCGGGCCGCGGTTCGTCAGGGCTCTGTCGGGAGGGGCCGCGCCAGGCGGGCGCGCTCTGCGCGTCAGGGCTCTGCCTGGCGTGGTCCGCCCTGCGGTTAGCGCTCGCCTGCCCACCGATGCTCGGCCGCAGCCACGAGTCCGCTGGTGAGGCCGCCGCGTCCGCGCCCACATCGGAGCCGGCGACGGGCTCGGTCCCAGCCTCCTGCTGCCACGGCTGCTGCCGGTCCCACGGACGTTGCAGCTGCTGCTGACGCTGCCACTCCCGGTAGGCCTCGGACAAGCCGTCGCCGCTTTCGGCGCCGTGCTCGCCGCCCTGATACCAGCCGCGCTCGTCGCTCATCGGCCCGGATCCCTTCCGCGCCAGCCGACGGCCTCGGCCGGACCGCGTCCGGGCCGACCTCGAAGACCGACTAACCGACTAACCGTTGTCTGCGTGTGCGAGTTGACTGTAGCGGCTGTCCGGTTGTCCAGTCACTGGTCCGTCGCTCAGTCCGATGCGGCGATGCACCGCGCGCAGCCAGCGCGGGGCGTACCAGATGCGCTCTCCGGCGAGCGCGGTGACCGATGGCACGAGCACCCCGCGTATCAGGGTCGCGTCAAGCAGAACGGCCAGTCCGGCGCCGAGCCCGAGCATCTGCAAGAAGCTGACTGTGCTGGTGGCGAAAGCGAAGAAGGTGACCGAGAGCAGCCCAGCGGCCGTGGACACGATCCTGCCGGTGCGAGCCAACCCGTGCACGACCGCGGTGTTCGTATCGGCACCCTGATCGTGCATCTCCTTGATGCGGCTAGTAAGGAAGACCTCGTAGTCCATCGACAAGCCGAAGGCGAGGCAAAGTGCGAGCACTGTCATCGACGTGTCCATCGGCCGAGGCGTCGCGTCCAGCAGCGAGGTGAGATGACCGTCCTGGAAGACCCAGGTCATCACGCCGAGCGCCGCCGAAAGACTCAGACCGTTGATGATCAGGGCCCGGATGGGTTGGATCACACTGCCGGTGAACAGGAACAACAGCGCGAAGGTCGCGATGACGACGATCAACAGCGCCCAGGGCAGGTGCGCGCCTATCGAGTGCTTCGCGTCGACCAACGCCGCGGTGCGCCCGCCGACCAGCGTGTCGACATGCTCCGGCCCCGGCAGCGCTCTGATATCGCCGACGAGTTGCTGCGCGGCGGCGGAGGTCGGGTCGGGAGCTATCACGATCGAGTAGCGCTGCGCGGCCGCATTGCCGAGCAAGGCGGCTCCGGGATCGCCCTGTGCGGCGCGTCCGGCGGCGAAGGTACCGGCGCTGCTGTCGACCCGGACGACCCCGGGCAACATCGAGAGCTGACGTGCGTAGTCGGCGTTCGCCGCGGCGGACGAGACCGGGCCGGCTGTGATCACATTGACGGTCGTCGACGTGTCGCCTGCGAAGTCCGCGCTGATGACCTCCGCGACCTGGCGGCTGGATATGCCCGGCCGCAGCACGGTTTGGTCCGGCGTGCCGAAGGTCACACCGAGCAGCGGCGACGCGGCGACCAAAAGCACGGCTAGCACGGGCACGGCGGCGAGCACCGGTCGACGCGTGACACCCCGGGCTATCCGGCCCCACAGCGGCGAGGCGTCTCCGCGTCCTGATGCGGCCCAGCGCAGCCGGCCGGCGTTGACCCGGTGCCCGAGGACTGAGAGCAATGCCGGGATCACGATGACCGTGCTGATCGCGGCGATCAACGCGACGCCGATGCCGGCGAATGCGAAAGACTTGAGGAAGTACTGCGGGAAGATCAGCAGCGCGGTGAGTGCCACGGCGACAGTGGTCGCCGAGAACAGAACCGTCCGACCCGCGGTGGCCGTGGTTCGCACGACCGCGTCGCGTACGTCCTGGCCGGTGGCCAACTGCTCGCGGAACCGGCTCACCATCAGCAGCGCGTAGTCGATGCCGAGCCCAAGCCCGAGTTGCGTGGTGAGGCTGACGGAGTAGATGGAGACGTTGGTTATCGACCCGAGGATGAACAGCTCGGCGAACGTCGCCAGGATGGCTATGCCGCCGATGGCGAGGGGTAGCAGCGCGGAGACCACGCTGCCGAAGGCGAACATAAGCAGGATCATGATCAGCGGCACGGCGATTCCCTCGGCCAGCGCGAGGCTCTTGCCCACCTGAGCATTGACCTGGACGTTGACCGCCGCGTCGCCGCCGGCGAGCACCGAGATCGCCGGGCTGCCGACGCCCGCGCCGGGCGCCGCGTATGTGGCTATCAGGCTCTTGGAGCTGTCAGTGACCTGCTGCGCGTCACCCTTCACATGCAGCAGCACCATCGCCTGCGTGCCGTCCTTCGAGCGCAGCGACGGCGCCGGAGTCGTCCAATAGGAGGTGACTCGATCGATCGTCGCGGAGCGTGCTTTGAGCGAGTCGGTCAGCCGCAGCCCGGCCGTCTGCACGTCCGAGGAGTCGACCGTGCCGTGTTGCGCGTGCACCAGCAGGATCAGGTTGTCCTGGCCGCCGAACTGCGCGTCGATCTGGTTGGCCGCCCTGGTCGACTGCGAGTTCGCGTCGTCGAAGCCGCCGCCTTGCAGCTTTCCGAAAGCTCCGACTCCGATGACCGCCGCCACTGCTAACAGAATGCCGGTCACCAGCAGCACGAGTCGCGCCCGCCGGTACATCAAATCGCCGAGTCTGTGAAGCATCCGTCCGCCCTCCATCGGTGGATCGCCGTCCCCTGTGCCGCTTCCGGCCGGCGGCTGCGCCGTCGGCCAACTCTGTGGTGTTGCCGCCCGTTGTTCACGCCCGCGAGCGCGCCGTACCAGTACCGCTTCGGATGTGTACGGTGTTTACTTCGCGGGTAAGTCCACGGTATCGAGCAATGTGAACGGCGTCAACATCTGCGAGCCGGAAAGGTGGCGGGTGATAATGACGGGCATGAACGCGCACGCCGGGGCCGCCAAGACCGGTCCAAACGCCGAGCCCGCGAGCGAGGCGGGTCGCGGCGAGGCTAGGCGTGACGCGTCCGGTCGCGGCAAGGTGGCACGTCCTGAGATCGGTCACGGCGAGTCAGGTCGAGGCGAATCAGGTGGCGAGGCTGGTCGGGACGAGTCCGGTCGTGGCCGCTACCACCACGGCGACCTGGCCAATGCGCTGACCCGGGCGGCCGTCGCGCTGGCCCGCGAGGGCGGTCCGGATGCTGTGGTGTTGCGCGAGGCGGCGCGGCGGGTCGGCGTGTCTCCGGCAGCGGCGTATCGGCACTTCGCAGGCCACGATGAACTGCGGTATGCGGTCAAGCAGCGCGCTCAGCAGGAACTGGCGGACGCGATGGACGCGGCTATGCGAGACGTGGAGCCCATGGCCGATCCCGCTCCTGAGGCACTGAGTCGACTAGGCGCGATCGGCGCCGCTTACGTGCACTTCGCGCTCGACGAGCCGGGTCTGTTCCGCACCGCGTTCTGCCGCACTCCCCCGACCTCGCCGGAATCGGACGATTCGGCCCCGGCATCGGGCAATTGGCACGGGCCTATGGCGGAGGAGGAAGGCGGGGAGAAGGAGCCGAGAGCGGACGAAGCGTCGGCTGAGGTCAATGACATGCTGCGTTACCGACCGTTTCAAATGCTGAGCGAAGGCCTCGATCGGCTCGTCACGCTGGGCATTCTGCGGCCCGAGCGCCGGCCCAACGCCGAGATTCCCGCGTGGTCGATGGTGCATGGCCTGGCCACGCTGCTGCTTGACGGTCCACTCCAGGTGGACGACGAGGCGGCTAGGGACGCCCTTTTGGAACTGGCGCTCAGAACGATCGTCGACGGGCTGCTGAGCTGACGGTTCGCCAGGTTCGCCGGTCTCGCCCGATAAGTGCGCCTGTTGAGTACCTTACGAGTCACCCAAGCTTGCAAGGTTTCACCGGACCGTTACGCCGAACAGGCGATAATCCCGGGATGGACTCCGCGACGCCCGCCCCGGTGATGCCGGGCACCCTGATCGCCGATCGCTACCGCCTCGTCCGGCCGCTCGGCGCGGGCAGCAGTGCGACCGTGTGGGAGGCTGCCGACACCGCGCTGGACCGGACGGTGGCGATCAAGCTGCTGCACAGCTCCGCTCTCGCCGACCCAACCGAGCGCGAGCGGCTGCGGCGTGAGGCGCGTTCGCTGGCCCGACTGGCGCATCCGCGCGTGACGATCGTCTTCGACTACCTGGAGCAGGTACAGCCGAACGGCAGCGTCCAGCCGGTGCTGGTGACCGAACTGCTGCACGGCGTGACGCTGGCCGAGCGGTTGCGCGTCGGACCGCTGCCGGTCGCGGACGCGGTCACGGTGTGCGCGCAACTGGCCGACGCGCTTCGGGCGGCGCATGAGGCGGGGATCGTGCACCGCGACGTCAAGCCGGCCAACGTGGTGCTCACGCCGGGTGGTGCGAAGTTGCTCGACTTCGGCATCGCGCTCGCCGCGACGGATTCGAGCCTCACGGGCAGTATGGCGATCGGCACACCGGCGTGCATGGCACCCGAGCAGCTAACCGGGCGCGGCGCCGTGCCAGCGTCTGACGTGTACGCACTCGGCTGCGTCCTGTACTGGTGCCTGACCGGGCGTCCGCCGTACGACAGCCCGAACGTCGCTCAGGTCGCGGAAGGACACGTATACGCGCCGCCGCCGCCGCTTACCGCACCGGGCCTTTCGCAGGGCGTCGTCGACGTGTACCTGCGCTGCATGGCAAAGGACCCGACCCAGCGCCCAAGTGCATCGGATGTGTTCGCGTTCCTCTCGCAGCCGACGGCGAACGTTCCGATGTCGCCGGAGCACACGATGGTGATGCCGTCGTACGAAGTGCCAACCCAGGTCACCGCGCGACCTAGCCGGGGGCAGGGCCAGGGACCGGGCCGTGGACAGGGCGGATCGGCTGTCGCAGGGGGCATCGGCGGCGGCGCGCGCGGCGCGGCTTCGAGCACTGAGAGCAGGAGCCGCGGCAGGGACTCAGGGCTCAAGCTGCTGGTCGTCGCGCTGTTCGTCGCGGCGGCGGCCGCCGGCATTACCGCGCTTGTGATGAACACCGGAAACACGAGCAAAACGAACACTGGCGGGCCGTCGTCTGCAGGTCAGAGCGCGGCGAGCACCAGCGCGCCGACGACCTCGCCGACCCCGGCGTCGCCGTCCCCCGTCGATACGACCACCACGGTCGCGAATGCGAACCCAGTGTTCGGCGATCCGGCGGCGGACCCGATCGGTTACCTCGAGGCAATGCGTGCGCAGATCGACGGCTTCATCGCGCAGGGCCAGGACACCATCGACCCGAACACCGGCCGCGATCTACAGAACTCCCTTAGCGATGTGGAGAACGCGGTCACCGCTGCGCGGAACAACGGCGGTGGCGGCAGGCAGCAGCGCGCGGTCCAGCAGAAGATCAACGCAGTCGAGCAGAAGATCAACGACGATCTGGACAACGGCCAGATCTCACAGGGCGCGGCCGACCAACTGACCGGCGAACTGCAGAACCTCTCGAACGGCTTGGCGAACAACAACGGTGACGGAGGCGACGGTGGCGGTGGCGGCAACAATTGACGCTCCGTGATCCACACCGCCGACAGCCGATAGGGTGACGGCCATTGATCGGCCGCCAGGGGCTACCCGCTCGGTCTACCCAACCGGATCAACCGATCAACTCACTGATGAGACCGGACGACGGCAGGGTGACATTCGGCGATGAGTAGCGCTGGCGGCAGCAAGGCGATCGTGGCCGCGCTGGGCTCGAACCTGGCGATCGCGGTGTCGAAACTCGTCGCTTTCGGGTTCAGCGGCTCCTCCTCGATGCTCGCCGAGGGGATCCACTCGATCGCCGACTCGGGCAACCAGGTGCTGCTGCTGGTCGGCGGCAAGCGGGCGAGTCGTGAGGCGACCGACCAGCATCCGTTCGGCTACGGCCGGGAGCGGTACGTGTACGGCTTCCTGGTCTCAATCGTGCTGTTCAGCCTCGGCGGCTTGTTCGCGGTGTATGAGGGTGTGGAGAAGATCAGCCATCCGCATCCACTGGAGAACTGGGCCTGGCCGGTGGGCGTGCTGCTGTTCGCCATGATCGCGGAAGGGTTCTCGTTCCGCACCGCGATCGCCGAGTCGAATCACGAGCGCGGCGAGCAGAGCTGGCCGCAGTTCGTGCGGCATGCGAAGGCGCCGGAGCTGCCGGTGGTGCTGCTTGAGGACTTCGGCGCGCTGATCGGTCTGGTACTGGCGTTCTTCGGTGTGCTGCTGACTCTGGCGACGCACAGCGGCGTCTGGGACGGGATCGCCACGCTCGCGATCGGCTTGCTGCTCGGCACGGCCGCGGCGGTGCTCGGCATCGAGACCAAGAGCCTGCTGCTCGGCGAGGGCGCGAGCGCGCAGGACTTGCAGCGGATCCGCGCGGCGCTGGTCGACGGCGCGGTGGTCAACTCGGTAATCCACATGCGCACGATGCACCTGGGCCCGGACGAGCTGCTGGTCGCGGCGAAGATCGCGGTCGACCACGACGACACCGCGCTGGAGGTGGCGCGGGCGATCGACGCGGCAGAGCGCCGGGTGCGCGAGGCGGTCCCGATCGCCCGGGTGATCTATTTGGAGCCGGACATCCGGCGGACGCCCAAAGAAGTCAGCTGACTGATACTGGCGTCGGTTCGGGCCGAGGTGACGGCGGGCGGTAGGTCGCGAGCACATCTCGGGCCGTCCCGAGGTTGCGCCGGATCTCCTCCACCAGGTTTTTCGCCGAGCGTTCCGGTCGGGCGTCAGGTGGTGTGTCAGTGCTGCGGACGAGGAGCCGTACCGGCTCGGCGCAATGCTGTACCGCATCGATTGCGTCAGCGAGCTGGCTGAATCGTCCGCGTTGCATAAGACGGATATGGCGCGCAGCAACGCGGTACGCCCGCGGCGGCGTAGCAACCTGTTGGACTTGGTTCAGATTCCACTCGAAGCGGGCGCCTAGCGCGTGAAGGGCTGAATGGTCTGCTGGGTCATTCCGCAGTGCGGTAAGAAGCTCCCCGAGCGTGACCAACGCGTCGCCGACGCGTCGCCGCACGACGTCTGTCGTCCGCACCGGCAGCACGAACCAGGAGACCGCGATCGCGATCGCCGTCCCGACCAAGATCTCCTCCAACCTGGTGGCCAGCAGACTGAGATGGACCTCGCCGAAGTACCCCTGCAGCAGCGCGAGCACTGAGGTGACGCAGCCGGCCCAGTAGGCGTAGCTGAACGAGCGCAGCCAGTTCGCGACTGCAAGTACCACGAAGATCAGCGCGATCGAGCGGTTGTCGTGCGGGCCGAAGAGGTGGGCGAGCAGCGTAGCCACGATCGTGCCGCCAGCCGCGCCGGCGAGGCGCAGCAGGCTCTTGTAGACGACGTCGCCGCGGCCGCGGTTTGCGCTACATACGACAAACGCGGTGATGACAGTCCAGGCCCAGCGTGGCGTGAATCCCCAGCGTCCGATGATGAAGGCCGCACCGAGTACCAGGCCCATCTGCACGGCCATGCGCGTGCTGGCGGGGACGGCCGTCTTAGTACGCTGTGATTCGCCATGGTGGGTGGCGGCGGGCTGCTCGCGCAGAAAGCCGATTCGCTGCGCGGCGAGTTGCATGACGGAGACGCTCAGGAAGGCGATCAGGGCGATGACCGCTGACCAGCCGGTCGCGCCGTGTCCCGGAGGCATGGGGATCGGCGTGACCAAAATCGCAACGAAGGGCAGCGCGAGGAGCGTGCCCGCTTTTGTGGCCCGCTGCCCGAACCTGCGCAACCAGATCGACAGGCTGACAGCGAGCGCGAAGAGCGCGTCACCGAAGTTCGGGTGATGCAGCATCAGGTTGCCGATCTCGCTCGCGGCGACCGCGATCAGCGGCAGCACGACCAGGCCGATCAGCCGTCCGCGCAGGTCGGCGCCGCGCTGTGTGCGGGCCAGGGTCAGTGCGAGGACGACTGCGATCAGCGGCGCGTCCACGTTCAGGTGCGCGGCGTTTTCCAGCAGCAGGCCGGAACCGAAGCTCAGCAGGACGGCGGCGGTCGCGACGATCGCGGCCCGCAACTCGGGATCGTGAGCGATCGCGTACGATTTCCTACTCAAGGTGCGCCCCCTCGCGAGCAAGTATCGCCAGCCAGCTGCATGAGATAGTACGTGATAGCTTAGTAATATGGCCAGCGCGAATCCGGACCCCCTGCTGGGGGCCGCGTCTGAGATCCGGCGCGCGGCGAATCGGCTGACCCGGCGGCTGCGTACCGAGCGTTCTGCGGATGCGCTGAGCACTAACAAGCTGGCAGTGCTCAGCCACCTGTACCGCAACGGCCCTACGACGGCGGGCCGGATCGCCGCCGTCGAACACCAGCGTCCGCAGTCGCTCACCCGCGTCTTCGCCGAGCTGGAGCGGGCCGGGCTGATTGTGCGCGCGAGCAGCGCGCAGGACCGCCGACAGTCCGTCCTCGAACTGACGATGACTGGGCTGCGCGCGCTGGCCGACGACATGGCCGAGCGGGACGCCTGGCTGGCCGCCGCGCTGGGCGAGTTGAGTGAGACGGAGCGGCAGGTGCTGCGGATCGCGTCCGGCATCATGGACCGGCTCGCGGAGGCGGAGGTTACCGTGGTGCTGGAGGCGGATCCGGACGCGGAATCGGGGTCAGGGGCGCAGCCGGAGCCGCGGGCCAAGCGGGGCGGCGCCGTGACGGAAAACGGCGGAGGCGAGCTGCAATAGCGGTGCAGATCGGCGAGGCTTGGGTCATGGCGACGATGACACGAGAACAGGCCCTCGACTTCCTGACCACCGGCACTCGCACCGGAAAGCTCGCGACCGCCTCAGCCGTCGGCGCGCCGCATGTCGCACCCGTCTGGTTCGTGCTGGACGGCGACGAGCTGGTCTTCACCACCAACGAGACGACCGTGAAGGGCCGTCACCTGCGGGCCAACCCGCGCGCGGCGCTGACTGTGGACGTCGACGAGTATCCGTATCACTTCGTCTCGGTGCGCGGTGCAGTGTCGCTGAGCGTGGAGCAGGATGACCTGCTGACCTGGGCGACGCGGATCGCCGAGCGTTACGTCCCCGCCGGACGCGCCGAGGAATACGGTCGGCGCAACGGCGTGCCGGGCGAGCTGCTGTGCCGGATGAAGATCGAGCGGATCATCGGGATCAGCGATATCGCGCACTGATTCGGGTCAGGTGCTGTGTCCCGTTGAACTGGACAGGCCAGGTCAACTCTGTTCAGTTCAACGGGACAACTGGCCGATTCGACTGTGTCCGGCTGAACCGGACAGGTGTCAGCTAGCTGCTTCCGGTCCCGGTCCCTTTTGGCAAGTCGGGCACCAGTACGTGACGCGCGCTTCCCCTACCGGCCCCTGCTCCGCAATGCGGATCGTCGTACCGCAGCGCAGGCACGGCTGATGGTCGCGGCCGTATACCCAGTGCGTGCGGCCGCGCCTCATGTCGCCGGTGGTGACGTGCCCGTGGCGAGCCTTATTCGCATCAAGCAGCCGCTGCGCAAGGTCAACCATCCGCCCCGGGTCCGCCACATCTGACACGGGTGTCCAGGGCGTCACGCCGCGCAGAAAGCACAGCTCCGACTTGTACACGTTGCCGATCCCAGCCAAGTTGCGCTGATCGAGCAGCGCCTCACCCACCGCGCGATCCGGTACCGCGAGCAGCCTGCGCACCGCCTCGCCGCGGTCCCAGTCGAGGCCCAACAGATCGGGACCGAGGTGCCCGACCAGCGTGTCTTCACGCGTAGTCGGCACGAGGTCGAGCACCGGCAGCCGGTAACCCACCGCAGTGCGTTCGGCCGCGGCCAGCACCGCGCGGATCTGGTGGGTGGGCCCGCCGCGCCACCGTTCGCCGGTCCGGTAGATCTGCCACGCGCCGTCCATCCGCAGATGGGAGTGCAGGGTCAGGCCGTTGTCGATGCGGAACAGCAGATGCTTTCCGCGCGCGACGACGTCGTCGATGCGGTGTCCGCGCAGGTCGGTCGTCGCCAGCCGGGGCACGCGCAGGTCGGACTGCACCAGCACCTCGCCGGCCAGCGCCTCGCGCAGCCGGTGTGCGGCAAGCCAGATCGTGTCGCCTTCGGGCACATCACCATCATGCCGTCCGCCGATGCTCCGCACCCGCGCGCCCGCCGCCTCGTCGGCGCCCCGCTACATGAGCGCGGGCGGCCCCTCCGCGAACGACCAGCCGGACCACTTGTCCACCGTCACCACGATCACGGGCCCGTCCGGCGGGTTAGTGCGATACCAGGGATAGCGCTCGGCCAATCCGCCGAACACGCCGAAGGACACGTCGTCGGGCTCGACGATGCACGCCGTACCGTCCGCGCGGGCCCACCAGAGCCTGGTCCAGTCATCGTCGTAGCGCTGCGCCAGCAGGCAGACGCGTGGGTTCGCGGCGATGTTCCGTAGCCGCTTGAGATCTTGCGAGCGCTTCGGCTTGCCGTCGATGGCGATGAACACCTTGTCGCCGGAGACCAGGTAGGTGACCGGTACGAGGTGCGGTATGCCGTCCTCGTCAGTCGTCCCGAGCACCGCGACGGGGCTGTCGGCGAACCGTTCACGCGCGTGCTCGGCGGAGAGTCTCATCTTCCGACGCTACGACGCCGACGCGTTGGCCGCCGAACCAGAGCCGGACCCTGGTGTTACCGCGCGGTCGGGTGCACGCTGGATTGGAACCGCAGAAGGTAGGTGAGGCGACGGTGCAGACTTTCGTCGGCTGGCATAGCGAGGTGACCTTCCGCGAGGCCGGGCCGAAGACCCGGGCGACCGCGCTGCTCAAGCTCCCGGACGGCACCGAACTTCGCGCGCACGGGCACGCCAGCAAGCACCCGAACGACCCGATTCAAACCCAGGTGGGCGAGGAACTGGCGGCGGCCCGCGCACTCAACGACCTGGCGCGGCAGCTGTTGGCGCGGGCGAGCCAGCACATCGAGTCGGCCACTCATGTGCCAGCGCACCCGGCGTTGTGAGCCGAACGCCATGAGTGCGGCGCCATGAGCATGGGGACGGCCGCGACCCGGTTCGCCCGGATCGCGGTGGCGTTCGACGACTCGGCCGGAGCCCGCGCCGCGTTGGCCCGCGCCGTCGCCTTGGCGCGCGTACTGCCGGACGCGCGGCTGACCGTCATCGCGATCGACGAGCTGCCGGAGCAGGTGAACGCCTTCGCCCCGGCCGCAACGGGAGGGCCGCGGCGCATCGACCTGGCGGGCCAAACCGGCGAGGACGACGCGAGCGGCAGCGCGGCAGGCACCACCTCAACATCGACCCGGTCCCGCACTGTGCAGCGCGCCGAGGACTGGATGCGAACCGCCGTGGACTATGCGCAGCGGCACGGCGTTCAGCTCGATACCGAGCTGCGGATCGGACACCCGGCCGGCCAGATCCTGATCGCCGCTCGGGCCGCGCGCGCCGACCTGATCGTGATCGGGCACAGCCGGCATCCCGAGCTGCACAATCGGGTCCTCGGCTCGACCGCGGAGCACGTGGCGCGGCACGCGTACTGCTCCGTGCTCATTGCTCACTAAGAGGGCGTCTGATCCCATGTTGGGGTCTCACGTCACGCACTATCAGCGGCGGATTGCCGCAATTGTCGGGTACGGCACAGCGAATCTGCCAAGCGACGGGCCTGGCAAGGCGCCGGAGCATCCGCATACCGGGTCGTCTGTGGATGTTTCGGCAACGCAGCCAGGGTCGTCGATCGGCCGATTCGCCCCCAACATGGGATCAGACGCCCTCTAAGCTCGGCCACAGGTCGCGCGCGGCGAAACCGGCGGCGCAGCGAGAAAAGGCGCAAAGTGGTTGAGTGCTCGACTTGCTGCGCTCGCTGATCGAAGAAATCACGGCTGCTGACGCGCGCCGGTACGCAGTCGCGGACGATGCCGGCTGCGAGATGCACTGCGCGAAGATCATCGAGGATGATGGCCGTTACCTCGCGGTCTACCACAGCACTCTGGGCGACGGCCGCTTCCACGTCGCCCTCGCCACCTCTGCCGATCTGCTCGACTGGCATCGCGAACGCGACTTCGGCTCGAACACCTCGCAGCCGACCATCGCGAACGTGCCCGGCGGCGGCTACCTGGTCGCCTGGGAACAGGAGCCGAAGAACCACATCGCGCTGCGCTACTTCGCCGATCGCGACGCCCTCTTCACCGGACGCCCGCTGCGCGCGTTCGACGCCAAGCGCTCGCTCTCGCGGTGCGCTGAGGGCACGCCGAACATCTACGCCGTGCAGCTGAACCCTGATATCGATCATTCGGTCGTCACGCTCGGCGGCCACTACTGGTGGAAGTGCGACGTGGACCGCCAGCTCAGCGCCACGCTCACCGATTTCAAGCGCTGGAAGGCCGTGCGGGAGCCTGGGTTCGACGAAGCGCTGCTGCGTTTCGGTGTCGGCGGCAACGTCGGCGGACGCGACCCGATCACTTTCTTCGGGCACGCATACGCGGTGATCGAGGCGCAACACGCGAAGGGCGACTTCGGGTCGTGGCGCACATATGTCTACGACTATGACGCCCGCGAAGCGCATCCGACGAAGATCCGCACCGACGCCGGCAGTACCGCGTTCGCCAATCCGCATGTCACGGCCCTGACTGCGCCGGACGGTAACCGCGCCCTCGCAGTGAGCCTGTTTCTGCCGGGGGAAGGCGCCGCCAAAGGTGAGAGCGGGCAGTTGATCTACTACCGCACCTACTGAGCAGCGGCGAATCAGTGCTCAGTGAACCGGCTGCGCCAGCAGCTTCTCGATGCCATCCGGAGAAAGCAGGTGCCGCGCGGCCATGCGTGCCGCGCCCTCGACGCCCGCGCGTTCGCCAAGAGCCGAGGTCTCGATGGCGAGGGACCGCGTCGCGAGCGGCAGCGCCCTGCGATACACCACGCCGCGGATGTCGGCCAGCAGATCCTCGTGCAGTTGCGCGATGCTGCCGCCGATCACGATCGCGTCCGGGTTGTGGAAGCTGACCAAGGAGGCCAGTACTTCGCCGATCTGCTGACCGGCCAGTCGAACGCGGCGGCGCGCCACCGGGTTGCCTTCCGAGACCAAGCGCACCACATCGCGTCCGCCCTTGGCGGCGAGTCCGGCTTCGCGCAGCGCCTGCGCGATTGCCGCGCCTGACGCCACCGCCTCGACGCAGCCAGTGTTGCCGCAGTGGCAGAGCACTTCTTCGTGCCCCGGCAGCGGAATGTGCCCTATGTCTCCGGCCGCGCCGGCGGCCCCGCGGTGCAGCGTGCCGTTGGAGATGATGCCGCAGCCGATTCCGGTGCCCACCTTGATGTAGAGCAGGTGCTTGCTATCGCGGCGGTGGCTGTACTCGCCGAAGGCCATCATGTTGACGTCGTTGTCGACGAGCACTGTGACGCTCGCTTCGTCGTGCTGTCTGAACCCTTGCTCATGGAAAAACGCCGGGATGCGGTAGCCGTCCCAGCCTTGCATGATCGGCGGCCGGATGACGGTGCCGGTCTCATGCTCGACCGGTCCGGGCACGCCGATGCTGAACGCGCGCAGGTGCGCCCGCGGCCGGTCGCTGCGCGCCAGCAGCTCACCGGTCAACTCGTGAACTGCCGTGAGGATGGTCTGCGGGCCCTCGTTGATGTCGATCTCGCGCACCGCCTCCGCGAGCGGCGCTCCGCCGAGCGTGGTCAGCGCGAGCCGGCAGTGCGTCGCGCCCAGGTCGACGGCGCAGATCAGCACGTCGGGAGCGAGCTGGAGCGCGAGCGGCGGGCGGCCGCGCTCGGTGACCACCGGCTCGGTTTCGACGAGCAGACCCCGCGCTACGAGCAGATCGACGCGCTGCGCCACCGCCGCCCTGGACAGGCCGGTGGCCTGTGCGAGCTGACTGCGCCGCGTCGCGGTCCCGTCGGCCACGAGGCAGGCCAGTTCGCTGAGCGCGGCGAGATGCCGACCGCCGAGACTGCTCATAAGGCTCCTGATACCGCTGGCCGAGGCCATCACCCCGGCCTTTATGACAGAACTTAGCGTAAATCCTGCCATTGTCAACGTAAAGAGGCGGGATTAACGTACGGGTGAGCCGAATGGAGGTCGCGATGATCGAGGCACCGCTGCGCGTGGCGATCGCCGGCGCAGGCATGGTCGCCAGGCTGCACCTGGACGCCGCCCGGCGGGCGGGTGCGCGCGTGGTCGGCGTTTGCGCCTCGACACCCGAGCGCGGGAAAGCGGCGGCCGAGCGCTTCGGCCTCGAGCGCTCCTTCGATTCGGCCGAGGAACTGGTGACCGGCGACGCGGCGGATGTCGTGCACATCTGCACGCCAAACGCCTCGCACTTCCGGCTGGCTGAGCTCGCGCTGCGCGCGGGCAAGCACGTGGTCTGCGAAAAGCCGCTCGCGACGACCGGCGGCGAAGCGGATGCGCTGGTCGAGCTGGCGCGTGGCAGTGGCCTGATCGCCGCGGTTCCCTTCGTCTACCGCTACCACCCGATGGCCGCCGAGGCACGCGCCCGCGTGCACGGCGGGTTCGTCGGCGACGTACGGCTCATCCACGGCCACTACCTCCAGGACTGGCTTTCCGAACCCGGCGACAACAACTGGCGGGTCGATCCGCGGCAGGGCGGCGCGTCGCGGGCGTTCGCGGACATCGGTTCGCACTGGTGCGACCTCGTCGAGTGGATCAGCGGGCACCGGATCAGTGCGCTGATCGCCGAGGCACAGACGGTGCTTCCGGTGCGCTACGGCTCCGGCCGGGAGACCTTCACCGGACCCGACGCAGGGGCGGGTCACGGCGAAGCGGGCGGCGGCACTGAAGTGACCACGGAGGACGCGGTCCAGGTGCTCTTCCGCACCGACCGCGGCGCCTCAGGCACGTTGACCGTCTCGCAGGTCTCGCCGGGCCGCAAGAATCGGCTGTGGTTGGAGATCGACGGCGCCGGGGCCTCTCTCGCCTTCGATCAGGAAAACCCTGAGTCGCTGTTCGCGGGATCACGCGCGGGCAACGCCCGGCTGCTGCGCGATTCCGCGCTGCTCTCCCCCGAGGCCGCGCGTCTCAGCGTGCTGCCTCCCGGCCATCCGATGGGTTACGCCGACTGCTTCGCCGGCTTTGTCGCCGACGTGTACGCCGCTATCCGGGCCGAATCGTCGACCGGCCAGGATAGCGCGCCCGCGTTCCCGACCTTCGGCGACGCCGCCCGAACCGTCCGTCTGACCGAGGCGGTACTGCGCTCCGCCCGGTCCCGCTCCTGGATCGAGGTGCCCCGATGAAGCTGGGTTTTCTCACCGCCTGCCTGCCACAGCTGCCGCTCGCGCAGATCGCCGAATGGGCCGCCGAGCACGGCTACGAGGCGCTGGAGGTCGCCACCTGGCCGTCCACCGGGTCGCGGGACTTCGAGGCGAGCCATATCGACGTCTCCTCCTTCGACAAGGGTGACGCCGAGCGAGTCAGGGCCCTGTTCGACCAGCACGGCCTCGAGATCTCCGCCCTCGCCTACTACGAGAACAACCTGCATCCGCACGAGCGCCGCCGCTTGCAGATCGCAGACCACGTACGCCGCAATGTCGACGCCGCGCAACTGCTCGGCGTGCCTTACGTCGGCACGTTCATCGGCCGCGATCCGAGCCTGTCGGTGAAGGACAACATCGCGCTGGCCGAGCGGATACTGCCGCCGCTGGTCGAGTACGCCGGGGAGCGCGGGGTCAAGCTCATCATCGAGAACTGCGTCATGGAGGGCTGGCACCCGGATGGCTATCCCGGGAACCTCGCCTACGCGCCGGAGCTGTGGGAGTGGATGTTCTCGCTCGGCTTCTACCTCAACTACGACCCCTCACATCTGCTGTGGCTCGGCATCGACCCGGTCGAGGCGCTTCGCCCCTACGTCGACCGGATTCCGCACGCGCAGGCCAAAGACGCGCAGATCGATCCGCGCGCCCGGGTGCGTTACGGCTTCTTCGGCAAGAGCTTGAGCCGCGAGAACCCGTGGGACGTCGGATGGTGGCGATACCGCGTGCCGGGCCTCGGCGACGTGGACTGGCGGGCCGTGGTCGACACGCTGTACGAGGGCGGATTCACCGGAACCCTCTCGGTCGAGCACGAGGACCCGGTATGGGGCGGCGACGAGACCCGGGTGAAGCAGGGACTTGAGATCGCGCATCGCACGCTGCGACCGCTGATCGTCGGCTGATCTGCGCAGCACCGGCACACCGAGGAACGACGACTACGAAGACAGAAGCAATGGGAGGGAACGTGTCGAAACCGATCAGCGTGCAGCTCTACAGCGTGCGCGAGAGCATGGCCGAGGACCGAGACGCCACGCTGCGTCGCATCGCAGGCCTCGGATATCGGGCGGTCGAGCCGTACAGTCCGGCCGACGATCCGAAGGGGTTCAAGGCGCTGGCCGACGAGCTGGGCCTGACCATCTCCGGCACGCACGCGGGCGGCCTGGTGCGCGATCCCGAGCCGGGCCCGACCTTTGAAGCGGTAGCGCAGCTCGGCACGCCGCTGGCGATCGTTCCGGCCGGCATCCCGGAGGCCGAGTTCACCACGCGCGACGGCATCGCCCGAGCGGCCGATCTGCTTAACGGACTAGCGCAGCAGGCGGCGGCGTACGGCTTGACCCTCGGCTACCACAACCACTGGTGGGAGTTCGAGCCGAAGATCGACGGCGTGCACGCGCTCGAGGTGCTCGCCGAGCGGCTGAGCCCGCAGGTTGTCCTGGAGATCGACACCTACTGGGCCGCGGTCGCCGGGGCGCAGGTGCCGCAGCTGCTTGAGCGGCTCGGCGATCGCGTCGTCGCGCTGCACGTGAAGGACGGTCCGATCGCCAAGGACGAGCCACACACGGCGGTCGGCGCCGGGGCGATGCCGGTCCCGGACATCCTCGCCGCGCGGCCAGAGGCCTGGCGGGTCGTGGAACTGGATAGCTGCGCGGGCGACATCTTCGAGGCGCTGGCCGCGAGCCACGCGTACCTGACCGGTCTTGCAGGCGGCGCAGCGGAAGGCGGGGTGGCATGACCGGCGGGCCCGTTGGCGTCGCGATCATCGGCGCCGGAGTGATCAGCTCGGAGTATCTCAGGAATCTGACCGCCTTCCCGGACGTGCGGGTCCTGGCGATCGGGGACCTCGACGTCGAGCGCGCGGCCGCTGTCGCCGCGCGCAACGGCGTGCCGGCTTCGGGGGATCTGGAGACCGTGCTGGCCATCCCCGAGGTGGAACTGGTGGTCAACCTGACCACCCCGGCCGCGCACATATCGGTCGCGCTCGCCGCGGTGCGAGCCGGAAAGCATGTGTACGGAGAGAAGCCGCTGACCCTCGACCCGGCCAGCGGCGAGAAGCTGCTCGCCGAAGCGCAGGCGGCCGGCCTTCGGGTCGGCAACGCCCCGGACACGTTCCTGGGCGCGGGCCTGCAATCCTCGCTGCGCGCGCTGCGCTCCGGAGTCATCGGGCAGCCGGTCGCGGTGACCACCGTGATCCAGAACCCGGGCCCGGAGTCCTGGCACCCGAACCCCGAGTTCCTGTTCCAGATCGGCGCGGGCCCGCTGTACGACATCGGCCCCTACTATCTGACCGCGCTCACCGCGCTGCTCGGTCCGGCCACGCGCGTGGCGGCGACGGCCCGGCAGGCGCGGGCGCAGCGGGTGATCGGATCGGGGCCGCGCGCCGGCACGGTGTTCGCGGTCGAAGTCCCGACCCACGTCACGGCGCTGATCGACCTGGCCAGCGGGGCCGCGGCCGCCTCGACGTTCAGTTTCGACTCGCCGCTGCAGCGCCGGATGATCGAGATCACCGGGACGGAGGGCACGCTCTCGGTACCGGACCCGAACACCTTCGAGGGCCCGCTGCTGGTGCGCGGTCCGAAGGACGAGGACTGGCGCGAGCTGCCGGTCTCCGGCCCGGTGGCGGGACGCGGACTCGGCGTGCTGGACATGGCGCGGGCACTGCGATCCGGCGCGCCGCACCGTGCCTCCGGGCAATTGGCGCAGCACGTGCTCGAGACGATGGCCGCGATCGCGGACTCCGCGGAAAGCGGCGAGTTCCGCGATGTGGAGAGCAGCGCGCCGATCCCGGAGGAACTGCCGCAGGACTGGGATCCGTACGCGGGTACGCTGAGCTGACGATCGCCAGGCGATCGGACGCCAGCACAGCCGCGCGGAACAGGAGCCGGACACGCAATGCCAGGTGACAACAGCCTGACGAACTGGGCCGGGAACATCGCCTTCGCCGCGGCCCGGGTGCACCGACCGGATTCGATCGGCGAGCTGCGCAAGATCGTCTCGGCCAGCCGGAAGGTGCGCGCGCTCGGCACCGGGCACTGTTTCAACCACATCGCGGACACGCCGGAGGATCTGGTCGCGGTCGGCGGCCTGCCGGACGTCATCGAGATCGACACGGCGGCCGGCACCGCCTCGGTCTCGGCGGGGCTGCGGTACGCCGAGGTCGCCGAGCAGCTGCACCGCGCCGGTTTCGCGCTGCCGAACCTGGCCTCGCTCCCGCATATCTCGATCGCGGGAGCCTGTGCGACCGGCACGCACGGTTCCGGCGACCGCAACGGCGGGCTCGCCACGGCAGTCAGCGCGCTGCGGTTCGTCACAGCGGACGGCGACCTCGCGCAGCTGAGCCGCCGCGACGACCCGGAGCGCTTCCCCGGCGCGGTGGTCAACCTCGGCGCGCTCGGCATCGTGACCAACGTGACGTTGGACCTGGTGCCCGCGTTCGACGTCGCGCAGTACGTCTACCTCGGCCTGGGGCTTGAGCGGCTCGCCGCCGAATTCGCGACGGTGTCAGGAGCCGCATACAGCGTCAGCGTGTTCACGAAGTGGGCCGGAGGCGAAGGCGCGGTCTGGCTGAAGCAGCACCTGGGGTCGGGAACGACCGCGGCGCACCGCGCGGAGGGGAACGCCGGGAGCGGGCCGGCCGAATCGCAGTGGCTCGGCGCGCGCCTAGCTACGACGCAGCAGCATCCGATTCCGCAGATGCCGGCCGGCTTCTGCACGCAGCAAGGCGGCATCCCAGGGCCGTGGCACGAGCGGCTGCCGCACTTCCGTCCCGAGTTCACGCCGAGCGCGGGCGAGGAGCTTCAGACTGAGTTCCTCCTCCCGCGCGAGCAGGCCGCGGCGGCGATCGGCGCACTGCTCGCGCTCGGCGACCGGATCGCGCCGGTGCTTCAGGTCTCGGAGATCCGCACCGTGGCGGCCGACGATCTGTGGCTCAGCCCCGCGTATGGCCGCGATAGCGTGGCGTTCCACTTCACCTGGGTTAAGGACGCGGAGGCAGTCACGCCGGTGATCGGTGCGATCGAGGAGGCGCTGCTCCCGCTGGGCGCGCGTCCGCATTGGGGGAAGGTCTTCACCATGCAGCCTGCGCGGGTCGTGCAGCGGTACGAGCGCGCTGAGGACTTCCGGCGGTTGATGGACGAGTTCGATCCGGTCGGCAAGTTCCGCAACGCGTACGTCGAGGACCTGTTCCCGACGTCCTGAGCGCGCCCGCTGCGCCGGCCGGCCCTGTGGTCCTCCTTTCGATTATTCTTCGGCCGTCTTCCGGCAAGATGGTTGAAAACTTGATTAGTTTGGCGTAAGGTCGTCTCCGACACAGAAAGTTGAAAGTTGAACTTACTCGGAGGCGAGCTATGAGTACCAGCACCGCGCAGATCCCCGGTTACAAGGCGGGCACCTGGACCATCGACCCGGTGCACTCGGACGTGTCGTTCACGGTGCGGCACATGGTGGTCAGCAAGGTGCGCGGCTTCTTCCGCAAGTTCGAGGGCACGCTGGTGACCGGCGAGAGCCCGGAGCAGAGCTCGGTCACCGCCACCATCTACCTCGACTCGATCGACACCAACCAGGAGCAGCGCGACGCGCACATCCGGTCGGCCGACTTCTTCGAGGTCGACACCTACCCGACGATGACCTACCAGTCCACCGGCGTGCGCGCGGACGGCGGCGACTGGGTCCTGGACGGCGAGCTGACCCTCAAGGGCATCACCAAGCAGGTCCCGCTCAAGCTTGAGCTCAACGGCTTCGGCCCGGACGCCTACGGCGGCTACCGCGCCGGCTTCTCCGCGAAGGCCGAGATCGACCGCAAGGACTTCAACGTCAACTTCCACGCGACGCTGGAGACCGGCGGCCTGGTCGTCAGCGACAAGGTCACCATCGCCCTGGAGATCGAGGCGATCCTGGACAAGGCCGAGGGCTAGGGCGCGCGAGCCGGGCGCACGACGCCTGGCACAAAGCCTCCCGAAGCGGTGACGCTTCGGGAGGCGCTGTTTTAGCGGCTGATCAGGCTCCGCGGATCGACCACTCGTTGTTGGTGTTGCCGTTCGGGTGCCACAGGATGGTGTTCGAGCCGACCTGATTGCTGCCGCCGCCGTCCAGTGCGGTGCGGGTGGCGCGGTTGATGATCTGGTAGCGGCCGCCGCCGACATTGTTGAACCACCACAACTGGTCGTCGCTGCCGCTCCACGGAGACTGCGTCGCGGTAGCTCCATCGGAGCTGTTTCCGCCGCTGTCGACGACCATGCCGTTCGTCCGATTGACGATGCGGTAGTAGCCGTTGCCGGCGCTGACGATCTCCCATTGCACGTTCCCGCTGGAGCTGGGGGCCCACTGCTTGAGTCGGGACCAGGCCGGGACGCTGCCGCCGCTGTCCATGAACAGTCCGCTGGTGGCGTTGACGATATCGACCCAGCCGTTCGCGATTCCACCGCCACCGCCGCCCCCTCCCCCACCGCCGCGCTGGCTTGGCGAGGGACTCGGCACCGGCGGACCCGCGGTAGGCGACTGCCCCGGCTGCGGGCCCGATGACGGCGAAGCGGCACTTGACGGCGATGCGCCCTTGGACGCGGACGAACTAGCGCTCGCCGAGGCCGTCGCCGTCGCTGAGGCTGTGCCGGACGGCGGGGCCGTGCCGAACGCGCCGCCGTCGTTGAGCGCGGCGAGCGTGCTCAACGGCTGTTGCGTGGGCACTGCCACGAAGGTGCCCTTGACCGGCGGGGCGGAACCGATGGACGAGAACAGCCAGGTCGCCGCGAATGCGAGCACGATGACGACCACGACGGCCGCGAGCTCCGTGCGCCGCGGCGCGGTGAACACCCGGGACGTACCCACCCCGCCCGCGCCGTCAGCTCCTGCGCCGACGATCCGCACGAGCGTCGTGCTCGGTGGGAGCGCGGACTGTGCCAGCACCAGTTCCGTGGACTGTACCGGCTCGAACGCCTGGGTACGCTCAGAGGGCTGAGTCAGCAGCGGCGGCGGTCCGGCCGGGTCCTCGTCGCGCACCACCCACTGCGGCGTGGCCTCCACCGTGGGAGCGATCTCGCGCAGCAGGCTGGCCAGGTTGTCCGCGGTCGGCCGGTGCTGCGGGTGCTTGTCCAGGCAGGCCGCGATCAGCAGCCACATCGGGTCCGGCAGGCCGGCGATGCGCGGCGGCGGGACTTCGGCGCGCAGCAGCTGTACTTCTGCAGGGGTCCCCGTGAACGGCGGACGCCCGGTCAGCGCCTCGTACAGCAGCACGCCGACCGCGTACACATCCGCGGCGGGAGTGCTGATGCACCCGACCCCGATCTCAGGGGCCTGGTACTCGATCGGCATCGCGGCGTAGAACGGCTGGCCGACCGCGTCCTCCAGGGCGGTGACCCCGGCGCACGCCGCCAGTCGCGCGACGCCGAAATCGGTCAGCCCGACCCGCAGCGAACCGGCCTCGTCCTGCAGCGGTTCGAGCAGCACGTTGCCCGGCTTGATCCCGCCGTGCGCCACCTCGACGGCGTGCGCGGCGGCCAGCGCGTCACACAGCTGCGCGACCAGCATCGCCGCGTGCGCGGGCGCCAGTGTGCCCATCCGCCCCAGCAAGACCCGCAGGTCCTCGCCGGGCACGGGCCGCATCGACAGCGCGACCCGGCCCTCGTGCGCGACAACGTCGTCCACGGCCACGATGTTGGGGTGGCCGAGGCCGCGCACCGATTCCAGCACCGAGCGCAGCGCCGCGATCGCGTCCGCGTTGCCCGTCAGCTCGGGATTGAGGATCTTGATCGCGTACTCGGCTCCGCCTTCCCGATCACGCACCAGCCATACCGCGCCGACCGCACCGGCGCCGAGCTGTCCAAGCAATTCGTAGCGTTCCGCGAGGAACCGCCATTGTGCATCAGTATCCGACAACGCGCCGCTCCCACCCGATGAACCGCCACGCCTGCCGAGCGTGGCACGAACTTCACCGGTTCAGCGCCGCGCGGCCGGGTGGATAAAAAAGCCGGCCGGGTCACCGCGACGCCGGAGCGGTGAATTCGTGCATTCTATGGAAACGTGAGGCACGCTCGGGAAGAGCTGTAGCCAAGTTCTCACAAAAAACGCGGTATCGAGATCAACGCGAAACCGGCAGATCATGCCAACTTCGGAGCTCTGACATCCTCAACCTCGAGGTCAGCGGCGGTACGGCGGGCTTCGTCCGCGGTGGAGTCGTCGGCGCGCTCCTGGGATTCGCGTTCCGCGCGAACCCGGCCCAGGTACCGCTCGACCTCCGCGCGCTCGGTTTCGGCGTCCCAGCCGAGCACCGGCGCGATGAGAGCCGCCACCTCCGGCGCGGCGGACACGCCCCGGTCCCACTCCTCGATGGAAATCCGGGTTCTGCGGGTGAGGACGTCGTCCAGGTGGAGCGCGCCCTCATGTGACGCCGCGTATACGGCTTCCACACGCAGGTAGTCCTCGGCGCCCTCAATCGGCTTGGCCAGACTCGGGTCCGCGGAGATGAGTTCGAGCAGTTCGTCGATACATGACCCGTAGCGGTTCAACAGATGTTCAACGCGTGAGGGGTGCAATCCGGCGCGCTGCGCGATACGGCGGCGTTCGTTCCACAGCGCCGCGAACCCGTCAGCGCCCAGAATCTGCACCTTTTCGGTAACGGATGCGGGTATTGATTGTTCGAAGTCTGCGACGGCGGCGTCCACCGCGTCCTTGGCCATCACCCGGTATGTGGTGTACTTGCCGCCGGTCACGATGACCAGACCGGGGGCCGGTGAATCGACCACGTGTTCCCGGGAGAGCTGAGCGGTTTCCTGTCCTTCGCCCGCGGAAAGCAGCGGTCGAAGACCCGCGTATACGCCCTCGATATCGTCGCGGCCGATCGGCTTGGCGAGCACCGCGTTCACGTGTTCGAGCAGATAGTCGATATCCGCCTTGCTCGCCGCCGGGTGATTGCGGTCGAGGTCCCAATCGGTGTCGGTGGTGCCGATAAGCCAGTGCCGGCCCCATGGAATGACGAACAGCACGCTCTTCTCGGTACGCGCGATCAGGCCGGTGTCCAGGTTAATCCGATCGCGCGGGACGACCAGGTGCACTCCCTTCGCCGCACGCACGGACACATTGCCGCGGGCGTGGGCGAGTTCGTGTACGTCATCGGTCCACACGCCGGTGGCGCTGATGATCCGCTTCGCCCGGACGGTGAACTCGCGGCCGCTCTCCAGATCGCGCACGACCGCGCCGGTGATTCGCTCGCCCTGCTTCACGAATCCGGTGACACGGGTGCGGGTCGCGACGGTGGCGCCGTACTGCGCGGCGGTGCGCGCGAGCATCATGACGTAGCGGGCGTCGTCGACCTGTGCGTCGTAGTACTGAATCGCGCCGACGAGCCCGTCCTTGCGCAGGCCGGGTGCACGGCGCAAGGCGGCGGTTTTGGTCAGATGCCGGTGCCGGGGCAGCGCGCGGGTGCCTCCCGCGGTGCCCATCGTGTCGTAGAGCAGCACGCCGGCGCCGATATAAGCACGCTCCCACAGCCGGTGGCGCAGCGGCAGCAGGAAAGGCACCGGGCGCACCAGGTGCGGCGCGATCCGGTTAAGCAGAATGCTGCGTTCCTTTAATGCCTCGCGTACGAGCCCGAAGTCCCGCTGTTCGAGGTAGCGCAGGCCGCCGTGAATCAGCTTGCTGGAACGGCTTGAGGTGCCCGCGGCCCAGTCGCGGCCCTCGACCAGGGCCACGGAGAGCCCGCGGGAGACCGCGTCCAGCGCGGTTCCGGCGCCGACGATCCCGCCGCCGACCACCAGGACGTCGTACTCTTCCTCAGCCAGTTGCTGCAGGGCGGTCAGCCGGTATTGCGCGCCGAGCGGAGTGGATTGCACCGTGGTCCTCTGCTTTCTCGTTCCGGGTCCCGTTGGCAGTGCTTGTCACAGACGGGTCCGGTGCGTCCCCGCGCGCAGAGCGCGGCGCGCGGGGACGCACCGGTCTTGCCGGCCGTCAGTCCTCGAACTCGATCCAGTCGAGGGTGCGGGAGACGGCCTTCTTCCAGTTGCGGTATCCCTTGGCGCGCTGCTCATCAGTCCACTGCGGCGCCCAGCGCTTGTCCTCGTTCCAGTTGCTGACCAGCTCGTCGGTGTTCTTCCAGAACCCGACCGCGAGGCCCGCCGCGTAGGCCGCGCCCAGCGCCGTGGTCTCGGCGACCACCGGCTTGGAGACCGGCACGCCGAGCACGTCCGCCTGAATCTGCATGGCCAGCTCGTTCGCGGTCACGCCGCCGTCGACGCGCAGGACGTCTAGCCGCACGCCGGAGTCCTGCTCCATCGCCTCGACCACGTCGCGGGTCTGGTAGCAGATCGACTCCAGGGTCGCCCGCGCCAGGTGCGCGTTGGTGTTGTAGCGGGACAGGCCGACGATCGCGCCGCGCGCGTCCGAGCGCCAGTACGGGGCGAAGAGCCCTGAGAAGGCCGGCACGAAGTACACCCCGCCGTTGTCCTCGACCTGCCGGGCCAGCGCCTCGCTCTGCGCCGCGCCGGAGATGATGCCGAGCTGGTCGCGCAGCCACTGCACGGCCGATCCGGTCACCGCGATCGAGCCTTCGAGGGCGTAGACCGGCTTCTCGCCGCCGAACTGGTAGGCCAGCGTGGTCAGCAGGCCGTTGTTGGAGCGCACCAGCTCGTTGCCGGTGTTGAGCAGCAGGAAGTTGCCGGTGCCGTAGGTGTTCTTCGCCGAGCCGGGGGTGAAGCAGACCTGGCCGACGGTGGCCGCCTGCTGGTCGCCGAGGTCGCCGGTCAGCGGCACCTCGCCGCGCAGCGGGCCGTCCGCGCGGGTCACGCCGTAGCCGACCGGGTCGGAGGAGGGCCGGATCTGCGGCAGCATCGCCCGCGGGATGTTGAAGAAGGAGAGCAGCTCGTCGTCCCAGTCGAGGGTCTCCAGGTTCATCAGCATCGTGCGACTGGCGTTGGTCACGTCGGTGACGTGCACGCCGCCGTTGACGCCGCCGGTCAGGTTCCACAGCAGCCAGGAGTCGGTGTTGCCGAAGATCGCCTCGCCGGACTCGGCCGCCGCGCGCAGCCCGTCGACGTTCTCGAGCAGCCACTGGATCTTGCCGCCGGAGAAGTAGGTGGCCGGGGGCAGGCCGGCCTTGCGCCGGATGGTCTGGCCGCGCTCGTCCTTGTCCAGGGCGGCAGCGATCCGGTCGGTGCGGGTGTCCTGCCAGACGATCGCGTTGTAGTACGGGCGGCCGGTGCGCCGGTTCCACACCACCGCGGTCTCCCGCTGGTTGGTGATGCCGAGCGCGGCCAGGTCGGCGCTGGAGAGGCCCGCGGTGTTCAGCGTGGTCTCGATGACCGCGCGGGTGCGCTCCCAGATCTCGGTGGGGTTGTGCTCGACCCAGCCGGCCTGCGGCAGGATCTGCTCGTGCTCGAGCTGGTGCCGGGCGATCTCGTTGCCGCCGTGGTCGAACACCATGAAGCGGGTGCTGGTGGTGCCTTGGTCCACCGCGCCGACGTAGTCAGCCATGGAGTGCCGCCTTTCTCAAAGTTCTCACCGCGTTGTGTGGGGCGTTGCGTTGCCGGGGTGCTGCACTTGTACTACGCAGCCCCCTGCTATGCGGGCTGACTCTCCCGGACTCGCTGCTCGTTTTCCTCGATGACCGCGTCCGGCTCGGTCGGGCCGGGCAGGAAGCGCCCGATCAGGACCTTGTAAAGGCCGGCGCCGATCAGGCCGCCGATGAGCGGGGCGACGATGGGCACCCAGAAGTACAAGTCGCCGTACTGGTCGCGGAAGGCGGTTCCATAGCCGGTGAAGAAGGAGGCGAGCCGGGGGCCGAAGTCACGCGCCGGGTTGATCGCGTAGCCGGCGTCGGTACCCCAGGCCATGCCGATGGCGACCACGATCAGGCCGACGACGACCGGGGCCATGTTCGCGAGCGGCGAGTTGTTGCGCAGGTCGGTGACGGCGAGGATGAGGAACAGCAGGATCGCGGTGCCGATGACCTGGTCCCGGAAGCCGCCCCACAGGTGCACCGGCAGCGCGCCGTTGCCGGGCAGCGTCGAGAAGACGCCTTGGGTCTTGATGGTGTGTCCGGGGTCGAGCTTGCCGAGCACCTCGGTGTAGTTCCAGCGCACCAGCAGCGCGGCGACGAATGCGCCGAGGGTCTGGGCGAGGGAGTAAGGCAGTACCTTGCGCCAGGAGAAGCCGCCGAAGGCCGCCAGGGCCACGGTGACCGCCGGGTTCAGGTGCGCTCCGCTGATCCGGCCTGCGACGTAGACGCCGAGGATGACGCCGAGGCCCCAGGCCCAGGCGATGCTGTCGTGATTGCCGATACCGCCGGCGACGACCTGAGCGACGACGCCGACGCCGATCAGGATGAGGATAAGCGTGCCGGCGAACTCGGCAGCCAGTTCGCCGAGGAGCCCTTTGGCCCGCAGCCTTCCCACCATGTCTCCTCCTTGAGACGTGCGCGCATCGTGAGACAACACGCTGAAACAACACAGGCGCTCCGCAGCGGGAGCGCAGAGCTGGACCGGCGATCGGGCAGTGGTGGAGGTTCGCTCGAAGGCCGACAACGGTGAAACTAGGCAACCGGAAATCCGCCGTCAACGTACGGCGTTCGACATTGCCGAACTCTGGTCACTTGAGGCGAGGTGAAGTACCGTTTCGCAGCATGGCGGTAACCCATGCGGCGCGCTCCTGCGGGGAATCTCGGCGGGAGCCGCGTTGTGACGCGACACTGCCATTCGACATAGTCGAACTACGGCCGACCGGCTACCATCTCTGCCATGCCGGGACCCGTGCAGTCGATCGAACGCGCAGCCGCCATCCTGAGGCTGCTGGCCCGCGGTTCCGGGCGCCTCGGCGTCGGCGAGATAGCCACGTCGCTCGGCCTGGCGAAGGGCACGACGCACGGCATCCTGCGCACCTTGCAGGGCGTCGGCTTCGTGGAGCAGGACAAGGCCAGCGGCAAGTATCAGCTCGGTGCGACGCTGCTGCACCTGGGCACCAGCTACCTGGATGTCAACGACCTGCGTTCGCGCGCGATCAACTGGGCCGACGCGCTGGCCTCACGCAGCGGGGAGGCGGTGCGGATCGGCACCCCGCTGGACGGCAAGGTTCTGGTGGTGCATCACGTCTTCCGGCCGGACGACTCGCTGCAGACGTTGGACGTCGGCTCGCTGCTGCCGCTACACGCCACCGCGCTCGGCAAGGTGCTGCTGGCCTACGACGCGGACGTGGCCTCGCAGATCAAGGACGACGACCTGGAGCGGTTCACCCGGCGCACCCTGGTCACGGCCGACACGCTGAACCGGGCCATCGGGCAGGTGCGCGAGCTGGGCTGGGCCGCGGAGGTAGAGGAGTTCACCCCCGGGCAAGCCTCGATCGCGGCGCCGATCCGCGGCTACGGCGGCTTGGTCGTCGGGGCGATCAGCATCGCCGGGGCGGTGGAACGGCTGTGCCCGATAGCGGATCGGGCGGATCCTGGGCTGGTGGCCTTCGTGCAGAACGCGGCGCGGGCGATCTCGAGGGACTTGGGCGCCGGAAGGTGGTAGCGCGCGCTGCGGCTGGCCGGGACGGCGGCGAAGGACCGGCGGCGCTGAAGCGCCAGCTTCTCTCCCGCCGTCGGGCTACCGCCGCCCAAAGCCCCGGCAAGGTGCAGCGCGCAAAAACAGCACAGAAGGGTCAGCCATGGTCGCGCAGTATGTGATGTCCATCGACCAGGGCACCGGCTCGACCCGCGCGATCCTGTTCGACCAGGGCGGCCGGCTGGTTTCCGTGGCGCAGCGCGAGCACCGGCAGTTCTACCCTCGGCCCGGCTGGGTGGAGCACGACGCCATGGAGATCTGGCGCAACCTCGAACACGTCGCCCGCGAATCGCTGCACCGGGTCGGGGCCGGCGCCGACCAGGTGGCCGCGATCGGCATCGCCAACCAGCGGGAGACCTCCGTCCTTTGGGACCGGCGCACCGGCATGCCGATCGGCCGGGCCGTGGTCTGGCAGGACACCCGCACGGACGAACTGGTCGCCGACTTCGCCCAGCGTCCGGACGCCGACATCGTGCTTGAGCGCACCGGTCTGCCGTTGGCTACATACTTCTCCGCGCCGCGCATCCGCTGGCTGCTCGACCACACGCCGGGCCTCTACGAGCGGGCCGAGCGCGGCGATGTGCTGTTCGGCACCATGGAGAGCTGGGTGGTGTGGAATCTGACCGGCGGCGTCGACGGCGGCGTGCACGTCACCGACGTGACCAACGCCAGCAGAACGCTGCTGATGGATCTTCGAACCCTACAATGGGACAAGGAGCTGCTGGACTTCTTCGGCGTTCCGGCCGCGATGCTGCCGGAGATCCGCTCCTCGGCGGAGGTCTACGGCACGGCGAAGCGCGCGGTACGCGGCGTGCGGATCGCGGCAGCACTCGGCGATCAGCAGGCGGCGCTGTTCGGCCAGACCTGCTTTGCCCGGGGCGAGGCGAAGTGCACGTACGGCACCGGAAGCTTCCTGCTGCTCAACACCGGCGACACCCCGGTGCGCTCGACCCACGGCCTGCTGACCACGGTCGGCTACCGGATCGGAGAGGAACCCGCCGCATACGCGTTGGAGGGCTCGATCGCGATAACCGGCGCGCTGGTGCAGTGGTTCCGCGACAACCTCGGCCTGATCTCCAGCGCCCCGGAGATCGAGACGCTGGCGCGCACGGTCGAGGACAACGGCGGCTGCTATATCGTGCCGGCCTTCTCCGGCCTCTACGCGCCGCACTGGCACAGCAGCGCGCGCGGCATCATCGTCGGCCTGACCTCGTACATCACCAAGGGCCACCTGGCCCGCGCGGTGCTTGAGGCCACGGGCTGGCAGACCCGTGAGGTGGTCGACGCGATGAACGCCGACTCAGGGCTCGAACTGACCACGCTGAAGGTGGACGGCGGGATGACCGCCGACAACCTGCTGATGCAGTTCCTCGCGGATGTGCTCGACGCCCCGGTAGTGCGCCCGATGATCGCCGAGACGGTCTCGCTCGGCGCGGCCTACGCGGCGGGCCTGGCGGTCGGGTACTGGCCGGATCTCGAAGGCCTGCGCCGCAACTGGCACCGGGCGGCGCAGTGGCTCCCGGCGATGGACCCGGCGCGCCGCGAGAGCGAGTACACGAACTGGCGGCGCGCCGTCGAGCGGACCTTCGACTGGGTGCAGCCCAATCACCCCGCGAGCTGATCCGCCGGTCCGTCCGGGTTGCCGGCCGGCAGCGGCGTGGTCAGGGCGTTCGACTTCGGGATCGTCTCGCCGCGGAAGAATCCGGGCCGCACGAACCGGTAGATCAGCATCAGCGGGATGCCGAGGACGAGCGCGCCGATGCCGGTGAGGAACACCCCGCCGATCGCCCAGTGCGGCGAGAACGGCAGCGTCCAGTACGTGCTGCCGTAGTCAGACGCCCAGAAGACATGGCAGGCGTAGCCGAAGAACGCGAACAGGATCAGCGCGCCGAGCAGCGGTAGCACGCAACGCAGCCAAAGGGTTTTGCCGTACCGGCGCCCGCGCCGGACCAGGGGCAGGTAGTACCAGAAGCAGGCCAGGCCGGTCAGGCCGTAGTAGAAGGCGATGGCCAGGCCGAGCGAGAGGATCGAGTCGCCCAGCACGTTGTTGCTGATCTTGGTGAGCGCCGCGTAGAACGCGACCGAGGCCAGACCCATGCCGATGGTCGACCAGGTCGGGGTCTGGAAGCGCGGGTGCACCCGGCCGAACCGCGCCGGGATCGCCTTGTGCGTGGCCATCGAGAGCGAGGTGCGCGCGGTCGGCATGATCGTGGTCTGCGTCGAGGCGGAAGCCGAAGTCAGCACCATGAAGACCAGCAGCTTGCTGAGGAACCAGCCGAATCCGGCCGAGCCGAAGACCGAGGTGCCCAGGCCGGAGAGCACGTCGCCGGAGTTGTCCGGGTTCGCCAGTCCCGAGCCCTTGTCGTCGACGCCGGCGAAGGCCTGCGCGGCGACGGTGACCAGCGCGTAGGTCACCAGCAGCAGGATGGTGGAGAGCACGGCAGCGCGGCCCGGCGTCTTCGCGCTGTCCTTTGTCTCCTCGTTGATGGACACGGCGGTGTCCCAGCCCCAGTAGATGAAGACGGCGAGCAGCAGGCCCGAGGTGAGGGCGGAGAACGAGCCGATGTCGAACGGGTTGAACCAGGACGCTGCGACGTGAATCGATCCGGCCGGCGCGCTGCCGCTGTACACCTTCGCCAGCGCCACGACGGAGAGCACGAGCAGCATCAGCAGCTCGACGGTGAGCAGGACCCGTTGCAGCCAGACCGAGACCTCGATGCCGATATAGCAGATCACGGTCATCACCACGATCCACACGATCCCGGCGACCTCGGTCCAGCCCGGGCTTGCGGCCAGGCCGTTCGCGCCGACCAGCTGGAAGCCGTAGCCGCCGGCGATCTGGGCGAGGTTCGCCATCACGATGATGTCGGCGGCGATGATGGCCCAGCCGCCGAGCCAGCCGGTGCGCGGGCCGAAGGTGCGGGCGCCCCAGGTGAAGGTGGTGCCGCAGTCCGGGTCGGCCTCGTTGAGCCCCTGGTAGCCGAAGGCGATGAGGAACATCGGGACGAACGCGAGGATCATCACGACCGGGGACTGGAGCCCGACCGCGGCGACCACGAAGCCGAGCGTGGCGGCGAGACTGTAGGCGGGCGCGACCGAGGCCGTGCCGATCACGATGCTGGAGACCAGCCCGAGCGCGCCCTGTCGCAGTCCCTTGCTCCCGGCCGCTCCGGGTTCGGCGGAAACCCGGTCGCGGTCTCCGGTGGTCCCCGCTGTCATCTCGGCCATGGGGCGGCTCCCTCAAGTGTTAGGACGTGGACCCTGACTTGTCGCAAGTCAGGGCTTGTGCCTGCACATGCAGAGAATCGCTCCAGTAACAGCCGTTCACAAGCCTGCCGCGCCGACCGGTCCAATCAGCCGGCTGACGGGCCTTCGGCCGCAGGCTCCTGCGTCGCCGCGGGCGCCGGCTGTGGTGCGGCTTGCGGCGCCGGTTGCGCGCCTGGCCAGGAGTGCACGTAGCTGGACCCGCCGGGTTGCGCAGCCTCCGCTACGGGCTGCGGACCGCGCGGCGTGACCAGGAACGAGAGCGCGAGGTAGGCCGCGGTGCACCAGATCGCGCCCGCGACGACGGCGCCGATGACGCTGTAGGTCAGACCGACGTGGGTCGAGCCACCGCCCAGCGAACCGAAGCCGGATGAGCCGGACACCGCCGCCTCTCCGAGCAGCGCCGCCACCAGGCCCGCGATCGCGCCGAATACCGCGGCCCGCCAGGCCTGTATCGGGGCGAACGCCGCCAGACTGACCACTCTGCGGCGGGTGCGCACCAGGAACCACGGCAGCGCGGAGCCGATGACGGCGGCCAGGATGACGAGGTAGATCAACCAGGGGCGGCTGTTGCCGAAAAGGCCGATCTTGTCAGCGCCCGCACCGGTCAGGGTGACGACGAGACCGTTGGTCAAGGTGACGCAGAAACCGGTCAGCGCGCCGCCGATCATCAGGTTCGGCAGCAGCAGCGCCGCGGCGATCGCCTGCGCGGCCTTCTCCCGGCCGCTGGAGCCGTCAGCCGTGAGCACTTCGTACTCGACCCAGGCCAGGACGACCAGCCCGGCGAGCAGGCCGACCGCGCGCAGCTGCGTCCATACGATGCGCGCGCTGCCGCGCCACGGCGCAATCAGCTTCCTGACCCACTCGCCGCCGGGGTCGCCGACCGGGCGGCGCGCGACCGTGGTCAGCCGGCCGATCAAGAACGCGGCGAACGCGATGAGCAGCGGGCCGAAGAACACCCAACCGGGCGAGACGCCGATCGAGGAGTGCAGGCTGCCGGTGGAACCGCTCGCCGTGCCGAGGGTCAGCGCGGCGCCGGAGTCTCCACTCGAGGTGCCGCCTCCGCTGCCACCCCCGCCGAACGGATCGGTTCCGCCGTTGCCGAAGGGATCGGTTCCACCGGGCACGGTCAATGAGTTGGCGCCGCTGCCGGTGAGCGAGCGGACCAGGTTGAACACGTCCGAGGCGTTGCTGACCAGGGCGAGCACGAGCAGCACCAGGCTCACTCCGAGCGCGGGCATCGCCGAGCGCGCTACCAGCTGGAGCGGCGAGGCGCTGGGCGACACCGCCTCGCTGCGCCGCCCGCGGCGCATCCAGAGGAAGAAGAGCAGCAGGGTGACGGTCCAGGCGGTCAGGCTGACGGCGAGGTTCAGGCTCAGCGCGAAGCTGAGCCCGCCGCCGAGGCCCGAGTCGCTCGAGGGGCTGCCGCCGATGGCTAGGTTCGCCGGCGCTCCGAGGGCTCCGGCGACCAGGATCACGCTGCTGGTGAACCAGTCCTGGAAGCCGCCATGGCCGGTCGGGCTGCTGAGGAAGGCGAGACCGATCACCACGCCGAACACCAGGAGCAGCACGGCGATCAGCGGCGCGAGCGCGTCGCGCAGGACGGCGAGCAGGTCGGCGCGGCCGAGCAGCGCCGGGCGGAAGAGCGGGATGGGGGCCGGAGCCCCGGCGGGCGGCGCGGCATAGACCGGCGGGGCCTGGTACGCGGGAGTCACTGGAGGGTCGAGAGCAGGTTCTTGGCTCGGCGGCTCGTGGCTCGGTGGCTCGTAACTCAGTGGCTCGTGACTGGGCGGCGTGAGGGCGGTCCCGCAATGACTGCACGCTGTCGCGCCCTCCGGCACGGATTCGCCGCAATGCGGGCAAGTATCCATGTTTCCCCCAGAATCGAAGAACCTTGAATCGGGTATCGGCCGCTCGTTCCTACCTGCTCGGATCCGCGCTGTCAAAGCTGATCCGGCATTTGTCGGAGGTCTGCCGCACACTGGCGGTATGTGCAGAAGCATCAAGACCCTTCGCCCGCCGATGACGCCCGAGGTCGGCGAGGAAGACGTTCACGCCGCGGCCTTGCAATACGTCCGCAAGATCTCCGGCTTCCGCGCGCCCGCCGCGCACAATCGCGCCGCGTTCGACGAGGCGGTCGAGGCGGTCGCCGCGGCCACCGCGCGGCTGCTGGACTCCTTGGAGGTGCGCGGAGCGACGAGCAGCCATGCGGCGGTGCCGTGAGTCCTCGGGCCTGAACCGCTCAGGCGGAGCCGGTCACCATTCCCAATAGAACCCGACGACGGCGTGCTCGACGCCGCCCTCGAGGAAGCGGTGCGCCTCGTTCGCCGCATTGAGCGTCACCGGTTCGCGGTGCGTGATGGAGCTGTTCATCACGCCGTTCCACTCCGCCCACCACAGCTTGGACGGCACCATGTCCGGGTGAAAGTGGATCCACAGCAGGAACTTGTCCACCTTGCGCCGGAACACCCGCCGCATCTCGGTCGGCGGCGCCTCCTCGTACCGGAAAGTCGTCGTGTAGTTGAGCACCGCCGTGGCACCAAGTGGCAGCGGGCGCTCGAGCAGGATGTCGATCGAGTGGTACACGTTGCCGTCCCGCGCGCGCAGCTGATAAGGCAGGCCGGGGACACCGCCGGTCTGTACATCGAGCGTGAGCATGTTTGTGTCGACCATGTACGTGTACCGGTCCAGGCCGTCCTCGGTCGCCTCAATGATCTGGTCGCTGCGGTGCTGGACCGGCAGCCCATCCGGGCCGAGGTAGTGGTACTCGCGCAGATCCACGGTGCGGTGGCGAGCCGGAGGCGCGTCGAAAATCGGCAGGTCGGTCTCCTGCGCGTCGCCGCGTACATAGCGGATGGTGGAAGAGCCCGCGTGCAGGAACCGCAGCCGGTCCGCGTCGTCGGGGGCTATGTCGAACGCGTCCACGAACCAACTGAGCGTGGCGCTGCTCAATATCGTGTCGGGGCTGTTGCCGGCCAGCGCCCGGGAAATCCGGCCGCGCAGCTTCACCGGATCCTGGTCGGCGTCCTCGGATCCGCGCTGACCCAGGGTGCGAGCGATCACCTCGCTGATCGCGTCGACCGGGCTCTTTCCCGGAACCAGCAAGGTGCGCCACTGCGTGCGATATCGGCCTGGCCTGGTCAGCAGGTCGTAGAGATAACTGCTCGCCGCGGTGGCCGGGGCCGGAGTGCGGACCGCACCAAGGGCGCCCGGGCCCCGGCCGCCGTTTGCGCCCGCTTCCCCGGCAGCGCCCGCAGCTGACCCGGCGGGGACCTCGGCCGGGCGGCGGCGGCGCTCCTCGATCGCGTCACGCGCGGCGGCGAAGGCGAGCCGTTCCGCGCTGTCCGCGCCGAGCAGTACCACGATGACGTCGAGTTTGTCCGGCGGCGGCAACACCTTGCCGGAGAAATAGCCGCCGATCACGCCGTGCGCGTATCCGGTTTTCTCGGCCAGATAGCGATAAGAAAGCAGGGCGTCGCTGCGGCGCCGCGCATATCTGCGGCGCAGTCGGCGCAGCGAATCGCCGAGGTCCTCGAGGGTCTCCAGATTCCGGAGCCCCAGGTCCTCGGGAAAGGAGGCGCCGCCGCCCAGCCGATCCATCTGCCGCCCTGTTCGTGAACTGACGTAACGCTCCGTCAGGGTAACCGCCGTCAGCGGAAATCGCGGTCCGGGAGCGGTCTTTGACCGGACTCCGCCAATTGGGTGACCAAGACTGCCGATTTCGGCCGCCGGTGTCCGGCGCTGTCCGACCGTGTCCGATGCCGCGGCCGTTCCCGGGGTGACCCATGCCACTGTAGGACCCGCGTGAGGCATCGCAAGCGGCCGGTCAGGTCGCCACCTGCCACTGTGCAGGCACCGTTTCGAGCACGCAGAGTGGCGGATGACCGAGTTCCGATTTCCCCCGGTGCTGAGCACGGCCGCCTGGGACACCGAGATCGACGCCCCGCAGGGGGCGGCGAGCGGCGAGGGCGGCGGGCTCGGGGGTTCGGCGCGCGGTGGTCCGCACCTGGATTTCGGCAGGGTCGAACACGTGGAGTTCGGCGTGCTGGCCAGGGCGCTGCTGCTGCTCGACGCGGCCGTCGCGGCCGGGGTGGGCGCGACGGTGACCTTGCCCGCGCATGAAGTGGAACAGCTGGAACAGGGCGGGCGGGACCTGCCGGAGCGGGACGCGCGGTCGGGCGGCGCGGATCCTGACTCCTGGTCCCGCGCGCGACGCACGAGGCACCGGGCCGGCAGACGTGGCCAGGCTCGGGCCTTCATGCGGCAAGCCGGTTTCCGGGAGGCGCCGCACTGGCCGGTCGATGCCGTGCGAGTGCGCGGTGCCGGGGCCGCGGGAGAAGCGGGACAAGGGGAGGAATCCGATGAGACACCGTCCGGGGATCTGGCGGGCGGCCGAGCTGATCAAGCCGTCGAGCCGCTGGGCGACCGGCGCAGGCTGCTGCCGTTACAGTGGCTTCAGCCGCTGGAGGGCGCGGGCCTACGCGGCACCGCGCGGTACGTCGCCGTTGAGCAGGGACTCAGTGACCTCGGCCTCTCGGCCGCCGACGCACGCGCGATCAGTGAGACGGTCCTGGCCGAGCTGATCGACAACGCGGCCAAGCTGGCCGCGTCGCGAGGATCCGGCCGCCCCCGCGTACTGGTAGGCGGACAGTTGTACGACCGCGGATTGCCGCCGCGGCCGAGCGATCCATTCGCGAAGCCCGCGTTCACCGGCAGCGCGTTCGGCGACGCGGCGTTCGGCGACGCCGCGGTGGGATCCGGCTGGCCGCCGGACGCGGAGCACGGCGCGAGCCGCGTGCTGCACCTGGTGGCCGGCGGCAGCGGCGCTCCCGAGACGCTGTTCGAGGCGACCGTCCCGGTCGGTCCGCGCTTCACCGCGCCCACCGGCCACTGGAGCGGTCACCCGGCGCTGCACCGGCCGCACCGGCTCGGCTGGCTCGGTTGCGGGCTCGATGCGCGGCAAGGGCTCGCAGACGCGGATCGGGCGGCGTTCACCGCGGCGATCTCCCGCACCCGCGGCGGTCTCGGCATCTCAGGGACGCGAACGTCCGGGGTCGTCGTGACGATCTCGGCCGGCGAGATCGACGCCGGGCCACAGTCGACCGGCAACCTGCGCGAGTCGGTGCGTCAGGCGCTGGACTTCCTGGCTCAGGGCGCCGAGCGCGCAGCGGTGGCGGCGGTGTTCCCGGATCTCACTCGGCAGGTACTGGAGTCGTGCGTTTCAGGAGGGGAATCGCACGGCGCCGGTGCCGCCGGTGCCGCCGGTGAGGCAGCGGGACCGGAGAAGGGCGCACCGGAGAAACGCGGCGCGCAGAAGGCCGCCGATAAGGGCGGCAGGAACAGCAAGCACGCGGCGGGCGCCATGCTGGTGGTCGGCGCGCAGGGCCGTGCGCTCTGGCACGGCGGTTCGGTGCCGGTGCGCGCCGCTCTGGAGTTGCTCACCAGCGTCGGCGGCGTGGCGCTGGTAGGCGAGGTCCGGGAGCGGTGGCTCGCCGCGGGCGGATCGGCCGACGAGTTCGACCGCTTTCTGCGCAACCAGCGGCACCTGATCACCGTCGAGGGCGAGAGCCTGATCCTGCTGCTCTCGCCGCTGCATGTGCTCAGCACGCTGACCGATGCGTCGCAACGCGAGCTGAGCGCGGAGGCGGCCCGCAACAGCGGGCACGGCGTGCGCCGCGGGATGTTCCGCACGCCCACGCTCGCCGTGACGAACCGCTGGCTCGACGTCGGCCGACTGCTTGAGGGCACGCTCGGCTTCGACGTGGCCGCGTTCACCCTGGCCCGCGCGGTCCAAGCGGAACTGGCCGCGCTGCCGCCGAGCCGCAGCCCGGTGGTGGTGGCGCAGACACACACTTGCCCGCCGCGTTTGGCAAGTCGGCTGAGCGAATGCCTAGCGCTGGGCGACCGGACGTATCCGGCAAGCTCGGAGCTGGATCGCGGCGGCTGGCCGACCGCCGGCGACGTGCCGGGCGAGGCTCGGGTCGTGCTGTGCGCGGATGTGATCCTCACCGAGAACTCGGTGCGGCGAGCGGTCGCCGACATCGCCGGGCACGCCGAGCCCGTGGTCATCGCGTGCGTGGTCGACGCGCGGGTCAACCGAGGGCGGATCAGTGTGCTGAATCGGGAGATCCCGGTCGTCGCGCTGGCCGAGATCGACCTCGAGGCGGGCCAGGCCGAGCAGTCGGAGCGGATGGGCCGGATGCACCGCCTTCAGGCTCTGGTGCCCGGCGTTGGAGCGCCGCCCCCGATCGTCGACATCGACCCGGTCTCGCTGCGCCCGGCTCCGGCCCGCGCACCGGAGCGGCTGCCGATGAGCGAGGAGGAGTTGCTGTACTGGTGCGCCCCGCAGCCCGAGTCCCCCGCCGGGGCGCTGCGGATCGGGCACATCGAGTACGCGCGACGGATGCACGCGAGCGCCGCGATCGATCTGGACCGGATGTTCCGCCGCGACGACGCCCGCACGCGCATCACCGACGTCCTGGTCGACTCGATCCAGCGCGGGCTTGCCCGGGTGCAGCACCGCGCCGATCCGGGGCGGTCCGAGGACGCGATCCAGATCTGGTATCCCGGCGAGGCGCGATCGAACGCGGGACTGCTCGCGCACGCGGCGTGGACGAGGCTGACCGAGGGCGGACATCGCGTCAGCGCGCCGATCGGCGTCCTGTACCCCAGTCACGGTGCGGCCTGGCCGAACGGCTCGTCCGGCAAGGAGCAAGCGGCACGCCCCCGCACGCTGTTGATCCTGGACTACGCCGCACGCAGCGGCCGTACCCTGCAAGAGCTGATCCGGCACGCGGTGCGAGTCGGTGCCGAGCGGATCGTCGCGGTCGTGCTGCTGGATCTGCTGCCCGAGCACGACAGCGGGATGCTCGCGTCTCTGAGCGCCGTCTGCGCGGAACCGAGTTCGACGCGGGCGACGCGCGGTTCCGATGTTCCGGTCACGGTGCGGTTCATCAGCGCGACGAGCATCGGCGCCCTGAGCGCGCATGAATGCAGCCTGTGCGCCACCCGCGAAAAGTACGCGGACGTCAGCGAGGCGCCGCTGCGGCTACGGCGGCACGTGGACCGGCTGCACGAGTTGCTGCGCGCGCGCCGCCGCGACGAGCTGTTCGAGAGCGCACCGGCCGACCTGTTCGGGGTGCCGCTGCTCGGCGACGACGCGATCGACTATCTGCGGTGGCGCGGGCTGCTGCGCCGGGCGCTGCACGACACCGGGGCCCGCCAGGAGGTGCTGGACCGGATCGCCGCGCTCAACCAAGCCTCGCCGGATTCGGTCTGGGGCCGGCGCGGGCTGACCCGGTTGCTGGCCGCCGAGCACGGCTGGTTGAAGCTGCCGCCGCTGCGTTACAGCGCGGCGCGCACACAGTTGGCTCGCTGCTGTCTCGATGAGCTGGACAATCCGGCGCCGGAGCCGCCGTGGCTGCGGGCGCAGGCCGTCATGGTGCTGGCCGCAGCCGCGCCGGACCGCTTCGCCGCCCTGCTGCCCGACCTCATCGAATTGGGCGCGGACGAGCCGGTAGTGATCGATCAGATCTGCCTGGAGGCGTACCGCCTGGCACGCCGGCCGCGGCACGACTCGCCGATCGACCTCGGCGAGCTTCGCGGTGGTCTGATTCACTGCCGCGAGTACCTGGAAGGCGCGCGGGTGGGCCTGGACCGGCCGCTGGTCGAAGACTACGTACATGTCGTCAGGCAGCTGATCCTTTTGACCGAGCTCAAGCCGCGGCCGCGGCTTGACGACCCGCGCGAGGCGTGGGCTCGGTTGGCCGAGGAGTGGTGCGAGCCTGCGCTGCGCAACCGCTTCGAGTCGCGGCTGCTGCGGGTGCGCGACTTCGTCGAGGACCTGCAGGTAGCCGAGCCGAGCCGGGAGCGTACCGCGGCGGCCGAGGCGGATCTGCGGGAATGCGCGCGGCTCGTGGAGGAGCGGGTGCTGGCGTTCCTGCCCAGGCTGCGCGAGATCCTGGCCGGGGATTACGCAGCCGATCTACTCGGGCGGCGGGATCAGGAGCGGTTCGTCGAGCTGTCCGGCACGAGCGCGGCCGGTCTGCTGGGTCTCTGCGAGCGCCTCGGCACCCTGGTACGCGAGCCGCGGCGTCCGGACGACGGCCGGTGGCGCGCGCAGCGGCGGGAACTGCTGGATCGGATCGGCTGGTGGTACAACGCGTTGTTCGCCACGCATCGGCCGGGCACCGACTCGCCGGCGCAACTGGTACACCTGGTGCGCTCGGTTCCGGCCTCGGTCGGCGAGGTCGTGCAGGCTGCCATCGAGGCGCGCGGGCTGGTCGGCGCGACGAAGCTGTCCGGCTCCCTGGACGTGCCCGTCTTCTGCCCACGCGACCTGCTGGCCGAGACGGTCGGGCATGTGCTGGACAACGCGCGTTGCCGCTTCGCCGCCGATTCGGACACGGACGAGGACGAACCGCTGTTCGAGGTGAGCCTCCGGCGGCCCGCGCCGGACGGTGTGCAACTGGTCATTTGCAACTCCGGGGCGCTGCCCGGGCCGGAGCCGGGGCGGGGCCTGGCGGCGCTGGCTCGCGCTCTACGGCCGTTCGGCGGTTGGCTGACGGGCCGGGCGCTGGGTACGGACGGCTGGACCTACGAGGCGGTCATCGCGCTGCGCCCGTGGACCGGCGGCGCGGTTGAACACAGCGCTCTTGGCGTCGTCGAGCAACGTGCCTCCGAGCGCGGCGCCGCAGCCGGCGGCGCCCTCGGCCCCGACAGCGCGATTCATCACGCCGACCCCGCGTACCACAGCGACCTCGAGCACAGCGGTGTCGCTCGGAGCGGCGTTATCGAGTACAGCCGTCTGGAGCGGGGCGCATGACCGTGGACGCCATCCAGGCTCTGCTCATCGACGAGGACGAGGACAACCTCACCGCCGTCCCGGAACGCCTGCGCCACCCGTTCGCCCAGCTCGGCTGGCACGTGGTGTGGACCGCGGCGAAGGATCCGGGCCGGGTGCGCGAGCTGTTCTCGGCGCCGGGTACGGCCTACGACCTGATCGTCGTGGACCTGCCAGCCGCTGCGCGGGACGGGGCCGGTGCGGCGGCCGCGCAGCCAGGTCTCAACCTCATCTGCGACGCCCGCGAGCGCTTCCCCGGCGCGTTCATCCTGGCGATCAGCAGCGGCGAGGCGCACCGTCCCGATCTGCTCGACGAGGCGCGTCGCTGTGGGGCGCACCGGGTGCTGCGGCGCTACGAGTTCAGCGTCGAGGCCCGCGAGAGCAGCCCCTCGGCGATCGCCACCGAGATCCACAACCACCTGCTGGACACCGGCGCGGTGGCCCCGATCGCAGTGACCTACGACGAGTTCGACCCCGACATCCAGACCTTCGTACACGCGGTCGGCGAGCCGACGCTGTGCCGTCTCTACGCGCGCATCCTGCAAGCCGCGGGACGCACCACACGCAACATGAGTCTGGGTTACATCGCCACGGGCTACTCAGGCGCGGCGGTGTGCGCGGTCACGGCTGCGTTGGACAACAGCGGCGTGCGTACCCATCACGTGCTCAAGGTCAGCCTCGATAAGGAAGCCTTGGAGCGTGAGGCCCAGCGGTCCGCGGAAGCCTGGGGAATGCTGCGCCAGTCGCTGCTGGCCAAGCTCGCGCCGCCGTATCCCGTCGGCCCAGTCAACGGCTGGTACGCACTGGCCGCGCAGCTGCAGGGCAGCGCCGTGACGCTCCGGGACTGGCTGGCGCGCGGCGCGTCGGACGCCGCGGTCGAAGACGTGTTCGCGGCCTTGTTCACCGATGGACTCGGCGGCCTGTACGCGGACACCGCGCAGGAGATCGACTCGCCGGCCGATCTCCTGCGCACTCCCTACTATCGGCAGCGCCGGGTTCAGCACGCGGTCAGGCAGCTCGCGCCGGTACTCACCCATCCGGACGGCTGCCGGTTGCCCGAGTCGCTGGTCGAGGACCTGACCGAACGCGTCGCGGGGTTCGTGGCAGAAGGGCAGATCGGCGCGTCGGACGGACAGCACGTGGCCGCGCGGCGCACCTACGGTGTGTTTTCGCACGGGCACCTGCATGGCACCAATGTGCTGGTCTACGAAGGCCGGCACCCGGAACCCACGGTGATCGACGCGAGCCGCTTCGCCCACGCGCACTGGGCGACCGATCCGGCGCGGATGGCCGTGGACCTGCTTATGCACAGCGTGGATCCTGGCGCCGAGTCCATGTTCTTCACCGGGTTCGAGCGCTGGCGTGAGGTGGCCGCACGACTGGGCCGGCTCGAACCGCTGCTCGATCCGTCCCAAGATGCCGCGCCCGCGGTGTCCACGGCGCAGTCGGAAGAGCTGGACGTCCTGGAGGTCAAGCAGACCGGTGATGGAACCGCGGCGGCCTTGGCCGCGCTCAATTGGCTGACCGGTAACCTGCGCGCGTTTTGCCCAGGGATGTCCGGGGATGGCGAATACCGCGACCACACATGGGAGTGGCACACGGCGCTCGCACGGTACCTGCTGCGCTCGTCGTATAGCCATGAGATCACAGTGCCGAAACGCACGCTGGCGATCGTCGCCGCCTATGACCAGCTGCTGGCAGCAGCGGCGAGTCTGCCGGACTAAGAGACGGGGAGCGCGGCCGAGGCCGCGCCACATACCGGGTGGGGCCGCGGTGGGGACGGCCCCACCCGATCATGTTCTCTGACGGGTGCACTGCAGGGCGCTGACCTGCGCACGAACGCGCACCCTCGGGTTCAGAAAAATTCTCCCGAAAAAAGTGTTGGGGTTCCGGGCGTCCGCTCCTCTCACCGGTATAGGGCAAGTTCTCGATACCTGGAGGCGGTCGCCATGTCCCTCACCTCAACCATCGCACCTGTCGCTCCGTCAGCCGCGCCGCACCACCCCGCGCACCCGATCGGCACGCCGGCCTCGACGCAGCGTCAGTTCACCGCCGGCCGCCAGTACCGCATCGCGGTGCGGGTCAACTCGCTCGACCCGATCTCCGAGGCCGGACTCCTGGTGCAGTTGCGCCAGCGTCCGGAGCTGCGGATCGCGGAGGCCGGTGAGGCGGCGTCAGTGGTGATCGCGATCGCAGACGTCGTCGATGAGGCCGCGACGCGCTGGCTGACCGCGCTGCACCGCGCCGACGGCACGCCGGTCGTGCTGGTCGTCGGGCAGCTCGACCCGCGGGCCATGGCCGGGATCATCGGGTCCGGCGTGTGCGGCGTGCTGCGTCGCGCCGAAGCGGGCCCGGACCGCCTGGTGCGGATCGTGCGCGCCGCGGCGCAGGGGCAGGGCGACATGCCGCCGGACCTGGTCCGCCACCTGCTCGACCAGGTCAGCCTGCTGAATCGGACCACCCTCGAACCGCGCGGCCTGTCCTTCGCCGGGCTCACCGAGCGGGAGCGCGACGTGCTCAAGCTGATCGCGGACGGCCTGTCCACCCGCGAGGTCGCGATGCAGCTCGCTTACTCGGAGCGGACCATCAAGGCCGTGCTGCAGTCGCTCACCATCCGGCTGAACCTGCGCAACCGGACGCAGGCGGTGGCTTACGCGGTGCGCAATGGCTGGATCTGACCGGCGCCCGCCGCGTTCTTGGATTCGCACGGTGGAGTCAGCAGCGGCTTCGGCGCCGCCGGCAAGTTCAAATCCTGCTTATGTAACTCACTCGTGTTCGAGCGAGTGTTCCACAATGCGCTCGGGACTCACTACGGTGTGCGCATGCAGGATCGGGACCTCGTCGCCGCGATCGTGGCGGGCGACCCGGCAGGACTGGCTGCCGTCTACGACAGATACGCCTCGGCGTTGTACACGTACTGCCGCTCGATGCTGCGCGACTCCGAGGACGCGGCCGACGCGTTGCAGGACACCTTCGTGGTCGCGGCGCAGAAGCTGGACGGGCTGCGGGACCCGGACCGGCTGCGGCCGTGGCTGTACGCGGTGGCTCGCAACGAGTGCCTGCGCCGGCTGCGCGGCCGTCAGGGCATCGTCGAACTCGATGAGGCCGGCGAGGTGAGCGACGACGGAGTCGACGTCGACGCGGGTCTGCGCGAGGCGGATGTACGTAGCCTGATCTGGTCTGCGATCCAGGGCCTCAACCCGAGCGAGCGCGAGGTCTTCGAGCTCAACGTCCGGCACGAGTTGGAGGGCGCCGATCTCGCGGCGGCTCTCGGGGTCACGGCCAACCACGCGCACGCTCTGCTCTCCCGAGCCCGCGGGCAGTTGGAGAAGTCACTGGGCGCGCTGCTGGTGGCCCGCACCGGCCGGTCAGACTGCGCGGAACTTGCCGCGATCCTGGACGGCTGGAACGGCGAGCTGACCGCATTGCTGCGCAAGCGGATCAACCGGCACGTCGAGCAATGCGAGATCTGCGGGGAACGCAAGCGGCTCGAACTGCGACCCGAGGCGCTGCTCGGCGCGATGCCGCTCCTGCTGCTGCCACCGGGCCTGCGCGCGAATGTCCTGCGGCTGGTGGGCAACGTGCTGCCGGGAGGGGGCCCGGGAAGCCCGACGCAGCCCGGCTCCGGCTCGAACTCGAACCCAAGCTCGAACGCGCCGTCGAACTCTTCGAACTCTTCCAGCTTCGGCAACCTCGCGAACGGTGCGCTCGGCGGCGCCGCGGCGGCGAACCTGGCCGAGTACTGCGCGGGCGTCGCCAAACGCGCCGAGCCCTTCAACCGGGCCGGCTTCCCGGCTCCGCTTGACCGGCGCCGCAAGCCACTCGCGACCGCGCGGCGCAAGACGCTTATCGCCGCCGCGGTCCTGCTGATGCTGCTACTCGGCATAGGCGGCTACACGACGCTGCGGTACCTCTCCCCGGGCAACACGGCCACGGTCCTGCCGACCCACTCGCCCTCGGTGGTCGCGGTCGTGGACACCGGCGACGGCTCCTCGCTGCTGATCGAGATATCGACAAGCGCGGCGTCCGCGAGCGCGAGCCCGAGTCAGAGCCCGTCGGTGAGCGCCTCCGCATCTTCCAGCCCGTCGATCATCGTGGTGCGCACATCGGCCCGCGCTTCGCGCTCGCCCAGCCGCTCACCTTCGCCGAGCCCTTCTCCGCCACCGCCGATGGGCACCCTCGTCGCCAATCCGGAGACGGTGACCGCGAACTGCGGTGTCGGAACTTTCAACCTGATCGCCCGCGGCGGCCCGGTCGCCGGTTACACGATCATCGCTCCTTCGGCCCCGCCGTCTAACCGGTCCCCCGCGGCCTCCCCGGACGGCGGCGGCAAAATGACGCCGGGCCAAGTTGATCCGATAACCGTCTATGTCGACTTCTCACCCGTCGAGTTCACGATCGAGCCAAAAGGTACTCAAGCCCCGATCTACGTGACCGCATCCTCCTTCTGCATCGGCTAGCCGCAACCGCATAGTGAGGCGCCTCGCGGCCAACCGGATCGCGGGCTTACGATGCCCGGCGTGCCTTCACTCATGGGGATGACCAAGCGTGTCCTGGTCGGCCAACCGATGCGCAGCGAGCTGCTCGGCGAAGCGACGCTGTCCAAGAAGATCGCGCTGCCGGTCTTCGCCTCCGACGCCCTCTCGTCCGTCGCCTACGCCACCGAGGAAATCCTCGTGGTCCTGTCGGCCGGCGGCCTCGCCTTCTTCCACTTCACCTGGTACATCGCGGGCGCGGTCGGCTTCCTGATGCTCGTGGTGGTGGCGTCGTACCGGCAGAACGTGCACGCCTACCCGTCTGGCGGCGGCGACTATGAGGTAGCCACCACCAACCTCGGACCACGGGTCGGCTTGACCGTCGCGAGCGCGCTCATGGTGGACTACACCCTCACCGTCGCAGTCTCCGTTTCCGCCGGCGTGGCGAACCTCGCCTCGGCGATCCCCGCGCTCAACGCGCACGCGGTGCTCATCGCGGTCCTGGTCATCGCAGTGATCACGCTGATCAACCTGCGTGGGGTGCGCGAATCCGGCACCGCGTTCGCGATTCCGACCTACTGCTTCGTCGCGGCGGTCGGCATCATGATCATCTGGGGTGTGCTGCGGATCGTCACCGGCCACCCGCTCACGGCCGAGAGCAGCCACTACCAGATCAAAGCCGCGGGCAGCTATGGCGGAGTGGCGCTCGCCTTCCTCCTACTTCGCGCCTTCGCCTCCGGGTGTACCGCGCTGACCGGAGTAGAGGCGATCAGCAACGGCGTGCCCTCGTTCAAGCCGCCGAAGAGCAAGAACGCCGCAACGACACTCGCGCTGCTCGGCGGAATCGCGGTCACCATGTTCGCCGGGGTAACCGCGCTCGCGCTGGCCGGGCATGTGCACGCCGCCGACGCCGCCGACCTGATCGGCTTGCCGTCCGGGCAGACGCCACGCACCGTTATCGCGCAGGTCAGCCGTTCGGTGTTCGGCGGCGCCTCGCCGATGTTCTATATCCTGCAGTTCGTCACCGCGCTGATCCTGGTGCTGGCCGCGAACACCGCGTTCAACGGATTCCCGGTGTTGGCCTCGATCCTCTCGCGTGACGGCTACCTGCCCCGCCAGCTGCACACCCGTGGCGACCGGCTCGCCTTCTCCAACGGCATCCTGCTTCTCTCCGGCTTCGCGATCACGCTGGTCGTCGTGTTCAAGGCCTCGCCGACGCGGTTGATCCAGCTGTACATCGTTGGAGTGTTCGTGTCCTTCGTGTGCAGCCAGACCGGCATGATCCGACATTGGAACCGGCTGTTGTCCACCGAGAACGACCGCGCAGTGCGCAACCGGATGATGCGCTCCCGCACGATCAACGCGGTCGGCGCGGTGATCACCGCGATCGTGCTCGTGATCGTGCTGGCGACCAAATTCATGGCCGGCGCCTGGATCGTGGTGGTCGCGATGCCGCTGATCTGGCTGCTGATGCGCGGCATTCAGCGGCACTACCACTCGGTGGCCGTCGAACTGACCCCGCCGGATGACTACAAGGTCACCATGCCCAGCAACAATCACGCGAT
>NZ_DATNGK010000129.1:0-20770 GCF_035605935.1 Actinocrinis sp.
AGCGGTTCGTAACGGCGGTTCGCGAGTCCGGGCACAAAAGCCGCCTCGTGCTCCAGTCGTAGATCGTGATCTGACGCTGTTTATGCGCGCTACGGCTTGCCAGCTGCGCCAAGCGCGATCAGTTGACCTGGCCGGTAGGCCGCAGGACGAGGTGGCTGACGTTTACGCGCTCGGGTTGATTGATGGCGAACAGGATCGTTTCGGCGACCCTGGCTGCGTTGCCGAAACATCCACAGACGACCCACGGTGTTGAATGAGGAGCGCGAGGATGCTCCGGCGCCTTGCCAGGCCCGTCGCTTGGCCGATTCGCTGTGCCGTACCCGACAATTGCGGCAAACCGCCGCTGATAGTGCGTGACGTTAGACCCCAAAATGGGATCAGACGCCCTCTCAGGTTGATTGATGGCGAACAGGATCGTTTCGGCGACCTGCTCGGCGGTCAGCGTCGGTGCCGCCGCGGGGATCCACCGCGCTCGTCCCAGAATGGGGTGTCCACAACCCCCGGAGCGACGAGAGTGACACTGACACGGTCCTTGGCGACCAGGAGCCTGACATTCTCGGCCAGGGCGTGCGCGGCCCATTTGGTGACGCAGTAGAGGTTGCCGGGCGTGTTCCTGGTGCCGGCGACCGAACCGCCGATCACGATGCGGCCCTTGGACTTCCAGGTGTGGCAGTGTCTCGCGTGTCAGCAGAGCAGGGCCGAGGATGTTGGTGAGAACCATGGCACGCATGGCCTGAGGGCCGTGGTCCTCCAGGGTGCCGGACGGGGAGAAGCCGGCGTTGGCGATCACCGTGTCCAATCGGCCCCAGATGCCCGCGGCGAGCCCCACGAAAGCGGCGAGATGGTTCTCGTCGCTGGCGTCACCGCTCGTGGTCAGCAGCCGCTCGCCCGCTCCAGTAGAGGTGGCGAACGCGGCCAGCCGATCGGTATCGCGGCCGGTGATCGCCACGCGGTGGCCGCACCGATTCCACTCGAACCGCCGGTGATCAACGTGACGGGTTTCATGGCACGGCCTGCCTTGGTGACGGCGGTTGCGGCGACGCGCCGGGGCTCAAGGTGTCGACGAGCACTGAGTTGGCGTACGCAGGCCACCCGATGATCATGATGTTGTGACGCAACACGAAGATCGGGCGGCCTGCGGCGCAAGTGGAGATCCCGAGCTGATGGAGTCGGTATTCGGCGAACTCGCTGCACTCCTGGCGCCGGTCTACCGCCATAGTGACCTGCGGCAGAACGCCGCGTCGGTGCCGCGTTTCGTCAGGCCGCTGCAATTGCCGTTCTGGTTCTGTTAGCACTTAGCCGCACGGGCGCGCGGCGAGCGGGGCAGATCCAGATTGCTCGCGCTAGCTGAACCTGAACCAGTTCACGTTCACGAAGTTGCCGCCGGTGCTCGTCGCGAAGGTTACGTAAACAGTGTGTGTGCCGCTGGGCACCGGCGACGCGGTTACCGGTCCGGCTGTGACCCAGCTTTGCCACCCGCCTGTCCCGCTGACCGGGACAGTCGCGAATGGCGATGCGGTCAGCGAGTCGAGACGGAACTGGATCGTGCCGATACTCGTCCCGGACACCGCCGAGGCGACGCGCGCGACCACGCCGCCAGCCAGGCCGGAGCCGAAGGTGACGTTGTCGTATCGCAGCCAGCTGGCCGAGTTGATCCAGCCGACATCCTGGCCGCCGCCGGTATCTGAGGTGGCCTCAGTCCCGGTCGAGTTCTGCGCGGCGTACTGCGACGCGGTTACGGTCACCGCACTACCGGTGCCACTACCGCTGCCCGCGAAGACCTGGAATTCCCACAGCGAGTAGCCCCACTGTGTCGCGCGGGCGGTGCCTAACATCCGGATGTAGCGTCCTGACCCTGAAACGCTGAGGTTCTGCGTCCCGCCGGTGCCGGTGGTCGTCGAGTAGATGTTCGTCCACGTGCTGTTGTCGTCGGAGGTCTGGATCGAAAACGCGGTAGCGTATGCGGCCTCCCAGTTCAGCGTGACACCGCAGATCGACTGCGTGCTGCCGAGGTCCACCTCGAGCCACTGCGGGTCGGCAAAGGCGCTCGACCACCGCGTTGCGGTATTGCCGTCGGCCGCGTTCTGCGCTGGGAAGCTGGCGTTCTCGGTGGACGACGCTGCGGCGGTCTTGTTCAGCGCGATGTTCGTCGCGCCGCAGGTTCCTCCGCCACTGGAGGTCACCGCCCAATTGAAGGATGCCGAGGCAGTGGCGCCGGTGCCGTCTTTCGCGGTGACCGTGACACTCGACGTTCCGGTCGCGGTCGGGGTGCCGGAGATCAAGCCGGTGGAGGAGTTGATCGACAGACCCGCTGGCAGGCCGCTCGCGCTGTACGTCAGCGTCTGGCTGGACGCCGAGTCGGTCGCATGGATCTGCAGGCTCGCGGCAGCGCCGACGGTCGTGCTCTGGTTGCCGGGGTTGGTCACCGTGACCGAGTTCCCGGTGCCACCGCTTGGCAGGGTCCATTGCTGCTGCGCCGAGTCGGTGCAGGTCTCGATGTCCAGTCGGGCACCGGTGTTGCCGCCCGGATCAGTGAGGCAGAGCCCTGAGTTCGGGTTGACCAGCTCACCATTGGCCTGATGGTTCCAGCCCTGAGCATTGGTGCCGTTGCACGCGTACCAATCCACGTTGGTACCGCTGGTCGTTCCTGCCGCCACGACGTCGAGGCAGCCGCCCTCGACGCGCAGCGTGTTGTCGCTGTACGTCGACCAGTTCTGCCCGGAACCGCCGTTGCAGGCGGTCACGCCGATCGGATTGCCCTCGGTGTTCAGCGAGTTCTGGTTCGACAGGCACAGGCCGTTGATTCCCTTGACCGTGCCGGTCGCGGCCGGCGTGGCGGTCGGCGTCGAGTCGCCGCCCTTCTCGTACACGGCGACGTACGCCGCGCTCATCGACGCGCCTGAGGTGGTCGCGGCGGTCGGGGTGGTCTGACCGGAGACCCCGTCCGGGTAGTTTCCGCCCATAGCCAGGTCCCAGATGATGAAGAAACCGTGGTCGATGGCGGCCTGCCACGCGGCGGCGCCGACCGAGGATTCGGTGATGGTGCTTTCCACCACGCCATCCATGAGGAACTGCATCTGCTCCGCGCTGGTGTTGGTCCGGTCGATGATGACCGAGTAGGTGTGATAGCCGGTCTGGCAGGTTGAACCGGCGCCGGGGCAGGCGATCAGCGCGTGCCCGGGGCTGTTGGCGGAGTCGTGCAGCGTCTGCGAGGCTTGATTCAGACCATTGACATCCTCCATCATGTCGATCTCGCCGGATTGCGGCCAGCCACCACCGGCCCGCATCGGGGAGCCGAGCGCCCAGAAGGCGGGCCAGTAGCCGAGCCCGCTGGCGGGGTTGGGCTGCTGGATCGAGGCGGTCATCTCCAGTTCGCCGCCGGGCGGAGCCTGGAAGTCGTCACGGCTGCTCTCGATGCGCCCGGAGGTCCAGGTGCCGCCACTGTTGATCGCCTTGAGCACGAGGTGACCGTTGCCGTCGAGGTAGACGTTGCTGGTGGAGTTGGTGGTCTGCTCCTTCTCCCCGGTGCCGTAGCCGGTGCCGATGTCGTAGAACCAGTTGGCTGAGGACGGCGCGGAGCCGGCCGCGCCCGAGAAGTCGTCGCTGAACACCGTGGTCCAGCCGGCCGGCGCCGGGGGCACCGGGTCGGCCATCGCCGCGGGCGCTGCCGCAACCGTCAGGGCCGCCGCCCCGGTCAGGCCGCCGGCGAGCAGCGCCGTGATGGCCAGGACCGAACGCCGCCTCGGCGGGGCCGGTCGGCGTTGGGCGCGCCGGCCGCTACGCGTTTTGTCGAGCATGGTGCTTTCCCTCCAGCGCGCAACGCGCTTTGTCGGTGGCGCACCGCCCCGGCACGTCGCGGCAAGGCGGTACCGCGACGCCGGCTTGGTGCGCCAGCTGTCGTTTTTGGCACTTGCCGCTTTTCAGAGGCAGTGCGGTGAGGGTGCGGGAGAGCGCTCTCCAAACACGAGATGTGTACGGCTTCGGTAGAGAACTGTCAAGCGTTTGCGCGCGGACGTAAGGTTCCGAACACCGAGGGCGATCAGCGCGCTAGGCGTGAAGAAGCGGTCGAATGCCCTCGCCGAGAGCGTGCTGGATATCCCGAGAGCGAGCCATAGGGCCGTGCCGGATCTATTGCGGCAATCAAGCATGTGAATGGCGCGAGAGATGGCATGAAAGCTTCGGGACGCGGGCTCGCGCTCGATCGTCCACAACGTGTGCGCTGGTCGTTGACAGGCACCCAGCATTCGAGGCTCGGCTGCAGGCGGCCTGGCGGTTGAGTGGAAATGATGAGCGACGCTCTTTCCGTTCAGCCGGCTGAATTGCCTAAAATAGTGGTAAACATAGTTTACTAAGAAAATCGACCGGGCTACCTTTTCGGTCAACGCGCCGCTATCGGGCGGCGCCGCCCACCACCATCGGGATGATCACTCCATGAAAGATCACGACAATATCAGGGTTCTGCTCAGCACCACACGGCGGCGCCGTGCGCTCGCCACAGGCGCCGGCACGCTCGCACTGATCGGGACCCTCTCGCTCACCGCCGTACTCAGTGGTCCGGCGTCCGCCGCACCCGCACCCGCCGCCAAATCAGCCGCCGCCGCCGTCTCGCTGACCGGATGGAACCTGACGCTGCCCGTCGACTCCGCCGGCTGCCAGTGCGGCGCGGCGACCGAGATCAGCCCGGCGACGCTCAAGGCGCCGTGGCTGGTGCGCAACAGCGACGGCAGCCTGACCTTCTGGGCACCGACCAAGGGCGCGCACACCCCCCACTCGCTGCACCCGCGCACCGAACTGGTCAGCCGCACCGACTTCACCGCCGGCTCCGGCACGCACACGCTGACCGGCACGTTCATCATGCAGAAGATGCCGAGCTCGAACGACATCATGATCGGCCAGATCCACGGCGGCGGCTCGTCCTCCTCGATCCCGCTGCTGATGCTGCACTACCGCAACAACGGCCAGCTCATCGTCGTCACCCGCAAGAACCCGACCTCCGGTTCGACCTCGGCGACGGTCCTGACCGGCATACCGATGAACGCGGCATTCTCGTACACGATCACGCAAAGCGGCATGAAGATGACCGTCACCGCCACGTACGGCGGCAAGCACGGCAGCGCGGTCGTCGCCGTGCCCGCTTCGTTCCGCGGCATGGATGTCCGGTTCCAGGCAGGCGACTACCAGCAGAACAACGCGAACAACTCCGCCACCGACGGTGGCCGCTTGACCGTGACCGCGCTCTCGCAGAACTGACCCGCGGCCCCGCTCGTGAGCGATCGGACCGGCGCGGCGCAGCCGGTTCTCCTCTCCCCCGCGCCTGCCGCATGCGCTTCACCGTCAACCTCTTCGTATGATCGTGCCGCAGACGTCCGTCGCTCGGCGGCGCGTCACCCGCGGCGAGCGAGGGCGGAAAGAGGTTCCCATGCGAGAGCGACCCGGCTGGGCTCCCGATGAAATCGACATCGATCGCCCTTCAGTGGCCCGCATGTACGACTTCTTCCTCGGCGGCTCGCACAACTTCGCGGCCGACCGGCAACTGGCCGAGCAGGCGCTGAAAGTCTTCCCCGACGCGCCCTACGTGGTGCGCGCAAACCGCGCATTCCTACGCCGCGCCGTCACGCTCCTGTGTGAGTTGGGCATCGATCAGTTCCTCGACCTGGGCTCCGGCATTCCGACAGTGGGCAACGTGCACGAGGTCGCGCACGCCGCCAATCCAAATGCACGCATCGTCTATGTCGACTCGGACCCGGTCGCCGCGGCGCACTCGGAAGCCATTTTGCGAGACGACGAACGCGTGCGCGTGCTGCATGCCGATCTGCGCGCTCCGCAGGCCGTGCTGCTCGGGGCCGCCGCCGAGGGGCATATCGATTTCAGCCGTCCGGTCGGCCTGCTGCTCGTCTCCGTGCTGCCGTTCATCCCCGACGCCGACGACCCGGCCGGCCTCGTCGCGGCATACGGCGACGCGACGGTCCCCGGCTCGTACTTGGCGATGAGCCACGGAACCAACGACTACCAGCCTGAGACTGTCGGCGAAGTAGAGGGCGTATACACGAAGGCGAGCCAGCCGGGCGTCTTTCGCAGCAGGGCGGAGATTCTGGCCTTGCTGCGGGGTTACGACCTGTTGCCGCCCGGTTTGGTGGACGCGATCCGGTGGCGCCCCGATCCGGGCGATCAGCACCCGGATCCGCTCGGCGGAGACGTCACCCGCTACAGCCTGCTGGCCGCGGTGGGCCGCCGCGCGTAACCGCCGCCCATACCGGGCTTCATTGCCCCGTGCACGCGACGGAGCCAGCCGGTTCAATGGTCAGGTGCGCCTCGATGAGATTCCGATGCCGCCCGCGGTCGCCGCACGGCCGCGAGACGCTCGCGGCTACCCAGTCCTCGCGATCACACCATGGTCCGAGGGCACTCCAGACTTCGCGATCACCAGCACGGCACGGATTCTGGTGTGCGCGGTGGAGCGACGCTGCTCGATTTGCGGCACCGGGCTCGGAAAGGGGCCGGTGTGGCGCGTGGTCGCCGCCGAGGAGGCCGCGGCGATTGGGCGGGTGCTCATCGATGGGCAGTCCTATGCGAACACTGCGAAGACGGTCGAACCGCCCGGACATCGTGCGTGCATGCTCTACGCAGCAATGGTTTGTCCATACCTGGCGCGCCCTACTGCTCGACGCGGCACGGACGCCTCTGTGCCCGATGCGGAGTTCAGTCGCGGCGAGACGCACGGTTCGGCGCAAGGGCTCACGGGCGCCGTGGTCGCGTTCGACACATACGAGTTCGAGGTCGGCGAGACCGTCCTGTTCCGTTTCAGTGGTCTGTGTTCCTACCTGCCTTACGCGCTCGGCGACGAGCACCTTGCCGCATTACGCGAGGCGATCACGGAGCAACCGATGGCCGGCCCCAGCCCCTCGTGGCTGTTGGACGACGAGCCAGCCGCCGAGGACCGCGCCACGCGCTACGCCTGAACGGCGCCCCTTTCCTGTACGAACGCGTCGTAGGCATAGGAACGTGGCCATTGGCGCAACGCGCGGACGGACGGTCGACCATACGCACCCCATGGGATCGAAGTCCCATGGGCCAATGGTCCGCCGCCGAAGCGGAGATCGCATCGGCGGCGGAGCCAAGACTGTCAGCTCACAGGTGCAGCAGAGTCTCCGGGTTGAGTACCGAGTTACTTCCGGCGGGCGCTTCGAGCGCGTTTTCCGCCGCGGTGAGCACCTGCTCGGGGACCGCCGCCGTGTCGCCGTAGGCGACGATCGTGCCCACCGAGGACGCCGAATCGACGAGCCAGCCGGCCGCGTCCGAGCTCAATCCCTTCTGCGGATCGACAAAGATCACCGGCATCCGCGGGCCGTTGTTCGCCGCGAGCAGCGCCTCCTGCCAGGAGGAGGTCGAGGCGACGGCGACCTCCGTCGGGCCGTCCGAGTACCGCTCGGTGATCAGCAGGGAATTGAGATCGGCGTCTGAACCGCCGAGCGCGGTGACCGACAGGCCGGCCGGCTTGCCCGGCCAGGAGGAGGCGAGTGCCGCCTGGGCCTGGCCGCCGACGGCAATGAAGTTCGCCCGCCCCTTGCCAGACGCCAGACGGTTGATGATCGGCTGGTCGAGCGCCGGCATCGTCTCGTCGTCGGTGAGCAGCAGATTGCCGCCGCGGCCAAGGGCTTCGAGGGAGAGGATCGCGGGCGTGTCGGTGGCCGAGACCGCGAACACGGTCGAGTCGCCGGGCCCCGGTTGCAACCAGGCGTTGTTCACCGCGACCGCCTCGGCGATCGGATCCGCGTCCGGTCTGCGCGTCGTCTGATATCCGAAGCTCTTGATCTGCGCCTCGACCGCGGCCGAGACCGCTCCGGTGTCACCGATGATCCGGACCTGCGGAACGTTGCCGTACAAGGGTTTGCTCGGGCCGAGCAGCCGCTTGAGTTCGGTCGCGGTGGCCGAGGGCAGCGCGTCCGGCTGGGTGAACAGCACCGGGCCGAGGTTCGTGCCGAGGCCGGCAACAGTCAGCGCGTTCGGGTCGGCGGTGCTCACGAGCGTGAGGCCGTAGGCGTACGTCATCCCGGTCGGGTACGACGGAACGCCGGTCGCCGGTGCCGTCTGATAGAAGGCCCCGGTTTCGGCGATGGCGTCGGAGATCGGATCGCCGGCCGCGAAGCGCAGGGCGCTGGTGGGCCTCATCGGTTCGTACGAGGCGACGCCGGGGCTCGGCGACTCCACCGTGAGCGGGTTTCCGGCCGACCCGGGCCGGGCGGCGGAGGACACCGATTCGACATTCGAGCTCGTGCCGAACGCGATACGGCTTCCGTCCGGCGACCAGACCGGGTGCGTCAGGCCGACCACGCCGACGGTGATGCGGACCGCAGTGGTGGTTTCGGTTATCGGCAGCGCCTCGGTGTACAGCTGGCCGTCGCCGCCGACGAAGGCGATCCGCTTGCCGTCGGGCGCCACGGCCGGCTGGGCGCCGTCACGGGCCTTGCGGCCCTGTGGGCCGCGCTGGTTGCGGTCCAGGATCCAGACCTCCCCGCCGTTCGCGCCCTGGTGCTGGTATGCCAGGGTGCTGAGTGGACCGTCGAACTTCATCACCGCCGGGTCGTACACCGCGCTGGCCGCGGTGTCGCCGGCGCCGTCCCCGATGCTGTCGAGCAGTGCCTCGCCGCTGCCGCCGGCCGCCGGGTCGTCCTGGCCGTCCGCGCCGACGCCCATCAGCCGCCAGACACCGTCCGAGCCACGCTCGGAGAAGACGATTTCGCCGCCGCCGTCCTCGAAGGCCGGTTGCGCCCGCTTGACCCCCGGCTTCGACTGAGTCAGGACCCGTACACCGGTGCCGTCCGGGCGGGCGGTCGCGATGTTGCCGTCGCCGTCCACGTACACCAGCCGAGTGCCGTCGGATGACCATGACGCGTCGGTGACGGTCGAGGGGAAGGTGACGGCGGTGTGGTTGATCAGGACGCGGTTAGTGCCGTTGCTGACCGTCGGCACCGTTGCGGTGTAAACCGGGTGCGTACCGCGCGTTGGCTGTCCGCCGCGCGTGGGCTGCACGCTGTGCCCGGTCCCGGTAGGCCGCGGCGCGCCGGTGTGCTGAGCGGAGTTGCCGCCGCAGGCCGCCGCGGCGGCGAGCGACCCGACGGCGATGGCGAGTGCTGATGCTCGGTGGAAGGCGGATCTCGGCATGGTTCTCCCCCAAAATGCGAACCGGTAGCGCAATCAAGGACGCTATGTGCGAGCTGTTCCGACTACTTCGACGCGCCGGGATGGCGCCCGGTTGAGCCGGGCGCAGTCCGTATCCGAACTATTACACACCGAGTTCTCTTCGCAATAAGGCCCGAAATCAGCAGCGCTCGCGTGGCGGCAGGCCCTCCGAGCTCGCCGGTCGGTCGCGGTAGGTGTGCTCGGCGAACGCGATGAAACCCTCGACGTCGGCCACGTTCGACACCAGTCCCAGCGAGACGCGCACCGCACCGCCGCTAGGCAGTCGCAGGGTTCGAAGGTACTCGTCGATGCCGCGCGACTTCCGGCCGATACGGCCGCGCAGCGCGCCGCGGCCGATGGCGAAGGCCAGCTCGCCCGCGCCGGGATTGCAGAAGCAGCCGGTGCGCAGGCTGATCCTGGCGGCCGCGGCCTCGCGCTCGACCAGTCGCTCGTCTACCACGTGGCCGTGCGGATCGAGGAAGTTGAACGCGACCGTGCCGCCGCGGTCGGTGGTATCGCGCGGCCCGTAGATGCGAGCCATCGGCGCGCCATTGCTGTGGGTGAGAGCGCCGAGCCGCTGCAACAGCCAGCCGGTCAGGCAGCGCACGCGCTCGCTGATCAGATCCAGCCGCAGGTTGTGCAGCCAGCGCAAGCCGAATTCGACGTCGGGTATGGCCAGGAAGTTGACCGTGCCGTCCTCGAACGCTGATTCATCGGGCGCCATCGCGTGCCAGTCGCCCTGGACGCTGACCGCCTGGATCGTGCCTCCGGAGAACCACGGCCTGCGCAGCCGGGAGAGCGCTTCGCGCCGCGCGATGAGGCAGCCGAGCCCGGTCGGGTAGCCGAACAGTTTGTACCAGCTGACCGTGACGAACTCCGGGTGCACCGCGGACAGGTCGAGCCGGTTGGTGGGCACGTATGCCGCGGCGTCGAGCAGGACGTCGAAGCCGTGCCGGTGCGCCAGTTCGATCCAGTCGAGCGGATGGCGCACCCCGGAGAAGTTGCTCTGCGCGGGATACGCGAACAGCCCGGCCGGGCCGCGCCGCCCGATGACCTGTTTGCTCAGCGCCGACTTGACCAGTTCGGTGTCGGTGCGCAGTTCCGCGCCGTCGCCGGAGATGTAATGCACCGCGGTGCGCCGGGCGCGGGCATACTCGCGGATTCCGTTGACGGAGTTGTGGTTGTCGAAGGTCAGCACGAACCGGTTGTCGTGCTCAAAGCGGTATGACTCGCCGACGAGCCGGCTGGCCGCGGTGGCGTTCGCGGTGAAGATCGCCGCGTACTCCTTCGGGTCGGCGTTGAAGTGGGTCAGGACCGCGGCGCGGGCTCGCTCGACCCGTTCCGTGGACGCGCGCGAGGCGGGGTTCTCCGAGTGCGGGTTGCCGAAGCACTGGTCGGTCAGCCGCTCGCTGTGCGCGCGGTACTGCGCGGTCGCGGCCAGGCAGGCACCGGTGTAGTCGAGGTAGATGTGGCCACTGCGGTCCAGGTGGGCGTACTCGGTGCGGCGCGCCTCGTCGAGGATGCGCGTGCGCTCGTACTGCGGGTAGTCGGTCAGGAAATCGGCCGGTTCGCTGGATCGCAGCAAGCCGCCGGTGCCGGCAAGGATCTTCGTCATCATCTCTTCGCCCCGGGGTGGCGGAGGTATTCAGGGAACCTGACGTTCCGGCGGCAGGCCGGAGTTTGGGCGCGCCGCGTCGCACGGCGGTCGCGCGCGGTGGCTATCTGCTGGTGCGCCGGCGCCGCGGCGTCTTGCGGGAGAGCACGAGCCCTGCCCCGATCAGGAACAGGAGCATGAAGCCGGCCAGCAGCATCCACTCCCTCGGGACCGAACCGTCGAAGGTGTCGCCGTACGAGACGAGCAGCGGCGGCCCGAGCGGTGAGCCGCCGTCGCGCCACAGCGCGGGCAGGCCCGCGGTGGTACCGAGCGCGTCGAAGGCCCAACGGTTCGACATCAGATAGCTCAGCACCCGTCCGGGCAGCGCCATCACCGGCACCGGCAGGAACGCGCCGACGAAGAGCACCTGCGGGAAGCAGAGCATCGGCAGCATCAGCGTGGCCTGAGACGGCGAGGACACCGCGGCCGAGGCCAGCAGGCCCAGCGTGAGCGCGGCGGCCGAGCACAGCAGCAAGGTGACGAACATCCGGGCCCAGTCCGCGCCGCCGAGCGTGGGCAGCCGGTCGGTGGCGCTGAGTGTGAGCAGCAGTACCGCGTCCACGGCGGCCAGGATCGGCAGCAGCACGGCGAACTTCGAGGCCAGATACGGCAGGATCCGCACGCCGACGATCCGCTCCCTGCGCAGGATCGCGAACTCGTCGCAGATCTGCGAAAGGCCGTAGGTCAGGCCGAAGAAGAAGCCGCCGAAGGCGATCCAGAACAGGATCATCATCGAGGTGTTCGGGCTCGGGTCGGCGAAGGCGAAGGCACCGGGCCGGAACATCATCAGGAACATCAGGATGATGATCAGCGGGGAGCCGAGCAGGATCGCCAGTGTCAGCCGGCTGCGGGTCAGCAGGTCCAGGCTGCGCCGGGTGAGCAGGCGCCATTGGCCGAAGGCACCGAGTCGCCGGCCGGGCGCCTGGATCGGGCCGCCGACTTGCGCCATGCGGGTGCCGCGCACCGGGACGGCGGTCGCGAGGCCGGAGGGCAGCCGGTCGGCCCACACCTGCGGGTCGGGATGCTTGGCGAGCGCGCGGTAGATCTCGTCGAAGCTGTTGGCGGAGAAGTGGGCCAGCGCGTTGGCCGGGGAGCCAGCGAAGGCGAGTTGTCCTTGCGCGGCGAGCACGAGCACCAGGTCGCAGCCGGCCAGGTCCTGCGGGTTGTGGCTGGTGAACACGACGGTGGTGCCGGCCGCGGCGATCCGGTCGAGCAGGTCGACCAGGTCGGCGGCCATCGCCGGGTCGAGCCCCGAAGTCGGCTCGTCGAGGAACAGCGCGGTGGGCCGGGAGAGCAGTTCGACCGCGATGCTGGCGCGCTTGCGTTCGCCGCCGCTCAGCAGCCTGACTCTGGTGCCGGCCTGCTCGCTCAGGCCGAGGGCGGCCAGGACTTCGCTGACCTCCTGGCCGATCTGTGCCTCCGTGGTGCGCGCCGGCAGCCGCAGCCGGGCCGCGTATCGCAGAGTCCTGTCAAGCGGGAGCGACTGGTGGATGATGTCGTCCTGCGGCACGTATCCGATCGGCGCGACCGCGAGGTCGTCGCGCGGCCGGCAGGTGGCTCCGTCGTGCAGCACCACGCCCTCGGTCGGCAGGGTGACCCCGGCGAGGGCGTCAAGCAGCAGGGTCTTGCCCGCGCCGCTCGGGCCGATGATCGCGACCAGGGAGCCGGGGCGGATTGACAGCGAAACCGGACGCAGCACCTGTTTTCCGCCGCGCAGCGTGTGTCCCGCGCCGCGTGCGTCGATCCCGAGACCCGCGGACCGACGCATCGCCGGACCGGCGCCCCGGTCTGTCGTCACGCGAGCGCTGCGCAGTCCCTGGCCGCTCATCCGTCACCATCCGTCTCACAAGTCTCAGCCGATAGTTACTCGGCCACCAACCTTAATAAGCATCCGTATTGCCTGGGAATACCCCGCGGCGCACCTTGGGAGTGTCTTAGTAAACAGTCGCACGATCGCCTGCGCACTCCTCAGGCGTCAGACAGCGCGGACGCTAATGGTCCGGGGCCTGCGATAACGCCGCGAGCAGCGCGTCGAGAAGCGGCACCTGGCCGCGTAACAACTTCACGCGGGCCTCGTCGATCGTGAACCAGGCGGCGCGATCGATCTCAGGGAACTGTCTCAGTTGACCGCTGCGCGGCGGCCACTGCATCTCGAAGGTGTTGCTGCTGACCGTTTCCGGATCGAGGTCCCCCTGCGCCGCCCAAGCTGTCACAAGTTTGCCACCGGGCTGGCGCACCGTGCCGAGGTCGATGAGCCGCTGTTGCTGCTGCGCGCCGAGCGGGCGGCCGAGTTCCTCTTCGAATTCACGCAGCGCGGCGCCGCGGGGATCGTCCGCGGGTTCGTACTCTCCCTTGGGGATCGACCAGGCGCCCTCGTCCTTGCGCGCCCAGAACGGCCCGCCGGGGTGGACCAGCAGCACCTGCGGGCCGCCGGGAGCGGGCCGGAAGAGCAGGATCCCCGCGCTGAGCCGCGCCGGCATCGTGCTCAGGCCCCCGCGTCGCGGAAGTGTCCGCCCCAGGAGTGCCAGGAGTCGATCTCGATCCAGGCGCTGACCCGCCGGCGGTTGCGCACCGGGTAGCCGTCCTCGCTGCCGTAGTGGCGGGCGATCCGGTCGATGTCGGCCAGCTGCGGGTCATCCTCGATCGAGACGATCCGGCCGGTGAGGCTGATGTGCGAGTACCAGTCGCCGTCCACGAGCACGGTGAGCGCCACCTTCGGCTCGGCGCGCAGGTAGGCCAGGCGCTTGCGGCCCTCGTCCAGGTTGACTAGGACCCGGCCGCCCTCCCACACGTACCAGGTGGGCACGGACACCGGCTGGCCATCGGGCCGTACCGTGGCGATCACGGCGGGGTTGGGCTGCGCCAGGAACTGGTCGATCTTGGCCGGGACCGGAGGCTTGGGCATCGGTGCTCCTCTTCTCGCGCCCCGCGCGGGGCTCGATCTTGGTGTCGGCACCATCCTCGCAGGGTTGGCTTCGGTGCACGTCCGGGGCGTCGCGAGGCGTCGCGCTGACGCCGTAACGTCGGGATGTAACGCGGGAGGCGATGCAGGTCCCTGTTTCGGCAAGAAACGCGCGCGTGGACTTTCGACCCAGACACCTCGCGCCGCGTCTCCTTGCGAGCCTGTGACGTTGCGCAACCCATCCCCCAAACGTCACAGGCTCGCCATCAAGCCGATTCGGGTAGGCGAGGACCAGTGGTGACGAGTGCGAAACAGCAGGCGCAGATGTGTGGCCGTCCAACGGAAATCCACGCGGTGGACGGCGGTTCGATGGACGGCACGGCGACGAGCGTGCATCGGTTCACCCTCCACGATGTGCGCCTGGTCGGAGCGCAGACGACGGACTAACCGGTCGCGCTGACGCCGGTTTCCGGGTCGCCGAGTTGCTCCGTCAGCACCCGGATCTCGCCGCGCAGCCGCTCGGCGTGCTCGATCCTGCCGACGCGCTGGTAGTCGCGCGCGGCCGCCTCGCGTTCGGCCAGCTCGGCGCGGACGATGCGCTCGATCTGAGCCTCGGTCAGCTCGCGGCGCGCGGCCTCTGTGCTGCCGACCCCGATTTGCAGCTGCTCGATCGCCAGTTGCCGATCAGCGGTGTCCGGGCGCTCGACCGCCTCGGCGTTGTCGATCGCGGCGAGGGTCGAGCGCAACGCCGCCACGGCTACCTTGTCGCGGGTCTTGATGGCGGCGGTGAGCGCGTCGCGCAGGCGTTGCCGCAGCGGCGTGGAACTACCGGACTTCGCGCGGTTGCCCGGTCGGGAGGTAGCGGCGGAGATCGAGTCGGTCGGCACGGCGAAGACGATACGTCTGCCGCGTGCGGCCGCGCTCGCAATTAACCGCCGCCACGCTCGGTTTCGGGCGTGGTTTCACTCCGTTGCGCTGTCCGCGGTGCTCGGCGACGCGTCGCCGCCCTTGCGTACCGATCGCAGCAGCACTTCGGAGACGTCTGTCACGCGCACATCCTGCGACGCCTTGCCCTGCTGCTTACGGCTGGCGAGTCCGTCAGTCAGCATCACGATGCAGTATGGGCACGCCGCGGTGACCAGGTCCGGCTCGGTGCTCAGCGCCTCGTCGGTGCGGGTCTCGTTGATGCGCGTGCCGATCGTCTCCTCCATCCACATGCGCGCGCCGCCTGCGCCGCAGCAGAAGGAGCGCTCGCGGTTGCGCGGCATCTCGGTGAGCCGCACACCCGGCACCGCTTCCAGGATCTCGCGCGGCGGGCTGAAGACCCGGTTGTGCCGGCCGAGGTAGCAGGGATCGTGGTAGGTGACCGCCGCGTCCACCTCGTTGGTCGGGACGAGCTTGCCGTCCGAGACCAGCTTGGCCAGCAGCTGCGTGTGGTGCACGACCTCGTAAGTGCCGCCGAGCTGCGGGTACTCGTTGCTGATCGCGTTGAAGCAGTGCGCGCAGGTCACCACGATCTTCTTCGCGCCGACCTCGTTGAGCGTCTCCACGTTCTGCTTCGCCAGTTCCTGGAACAGCAACTCCTGGCCCATCCGGCGGGCCGGGTCGCCAGTGCAGCTCTCTGCGCTGCCGAGCACCATGAAGCCGACACCGGCCTCGTGCAGCAGCTCGGCCACTGAACGCGTGGTCTTCTTCGCGTTGTCGTCCAGGGCGCCAGCGCAGCCGACCCAGAACAGGTACTCAACGTCTTCGGGCAGCTTCTCCTCGCCACCCTCGCCGAAGACGCGCACCTCGAACGGGAGCCCCGCGGCCCACTCCATGCGGGCCTTCTGGCCGCGGCCCCACGGGTCGCCCTTGCGCTCGAGGTTGCGCAGCATGGTCTGCCCCTCGCGCGGGAATTCGGACTCGATCATCGTCTGGTAGCGGCGCATGTCCACGATGTGGTCCACGTGCTCGATGTCGACCGGGCACTGCTCCACGCAGGCGCCGCAGGTCACGCAGGACCACAGCACGTCGGGGTCGATGACGCCGTTGACGTCCGCGGAGCCGACCAGCGGCCGCTCGGCCTCGGCGATCACCTCCGGCGCAAGCGCGGCCCGTTCCTCGTCGGAGGAGGCCAGCAGGTACGGTGCCTTGGCGAGGGCGTGGTCACGCAGGCCCATGATCAGCAGCTTCGGGCTCAGCGGCTTGCCGGTGTTCCAGGCCGGGCACTGCGACTGACAGCGGCCGCACTCGGTGCAGGTGGCGAAGTCGAGCAGGCCCTTCCAGGTGAAGTCCTCGATCGCGCCGCGCCCGATCTTGTCGTCCTCCCCCGGGTCCTCGAAGTTCACCTCGGCGCCGCCGGAGTAGACCGGCAGCAGCGGGCCGAGCGCGCGCGGGCGGCGGGAGAGGGCGACGTTGGGCAGCGCGGTGAAGATGTGCATGTGCTTCGAGTAGACGACCAGCACGAGGAACGCGAGCACCACGCCGAGCGAGCCGAGGATTCCGGCGGTCTCCAGCACGTCGTTGGCGGTGCGGCCGAGCGGGTGCAGCCAGTGGCCGACCTCTTGCGAGGCGAAAGCGCCGTGCCGGTACGGGAAGTAGCCGGTGTTGATCTGGGCGCCGCGGTACAGCAGCAGCGTCCACATCACGTTGAAGATCATCAGCAGCACGAACCAGGCCGGCCCCAGGTGCGAGCCGAAGAAGCGCGAGCTGCGGCCCTCACGTTCGGGCGATTGGCGCAGCCGGATGATCGAGAAGGCCACCAGGCCGCAGATCACCGCGACGATGAAGAAGTCTTCGAGGAACCCGAGCCAGGTGTCGGTGCCGATCAGCGGGATGTGGAAGTCGCGCTGGAACAGCGCCCCGTAGCCTTCCAGGATCGTGGCGCCGAGGATGACGAAGCCCCAGAACACGGCGAAGTGTGCGGTCCCTGCGCCGGTCCACTTGAGCAGTTTGCGCTGCCCGAAGACCTCGGTGAGCACCGCCCACACCCGCCGCCCGGCGTCCTGGGTGCGGCCGGGCTCGGCCGGCTGCCCGGTCCGGCCGAGCCGCAGGAGCATCCAGACGCGGCTTCCGGCGACAGCGAAGGCCGCCGCCGTCAGCGCCAGGCCGAGAACCATACGCAGTACCACTTAGTCCTCCATCGGGTCGTGCGCGGCGGATCCCAAAACGTATACACCTACGCACTCAAGTGAAGGCAGAGCCCCCGGCTGATCACTGGACCAAAAAGTTCACCAAGCCGCCCGCCGCGTCCGTCCGTCTCGTGACGGCACACAGCACTCGCGGTCCGCCGCTGCGCGTGAGTCTATGGGTACGCGGCGTGCAGCGAAAAGACCGGCAAGTGTGGGCGAGGCGATAATCGGCCGGGGTTTCACGCTATAGCTTTTGGATAGAGTGTTATGATCGCGCCCGGCACCATACTCCACCGAAAGCAGGCGCATTTCCATGGCACAGAAAGTAGAGGTCACCCTGGTCGACGACCTCGACGGGGGCAAGGCCGACGAGACGCTGGTGTTCGGCCTCGACGGTACGCGCTATGTGATCGACCTGAGCGACAAGAACGCGAAGAAGCTGCGCGACTCGCTCGCCAAGTACATCGAGGCGGCGCGGCGGGACCGCGGCGGGCGGGCGAGCGGGCGGGGCACCGCGCGCAAGTCGGCGCAGGCCGGGCCGAACACCTCGGAAGTGCGCGAATGGGCCAAGTCCCAAGGCCTCGAAGTCTCCGAGCGCGGCCGCGTCTCCAAGGACCTGATCGTTAAATTCCAGGAAGCGCACTGAAGACCTCCGCTGAATCAGCGGGTCACGCATTCAGGTCCGTCTTCCGCCATACGGGTGGAATAACGCCCGGAAGTGCGTCGCCGGAATTCAGCGGTACGGGGATTGGACGCGCGGGTGCTCAAGCCCCGCGCGTCCTTCTTCCGCGCCGAGCTCGAGTTCGAACCAGACCACTTTGCCGTGGGTTGTACGGCTCACTCCCCAGCGGCGGGCCAGCCGGCTGACCAGGAACAGGCCCCGGCCCTTCTCGTCCAGGCCGCCGGCCTCGCGCAGGATCGGCAGATAATGGTCGTCGTCGCGCACCTCGCACAGCAACGTTCCGGCGCGCAGCAACCGCAGCTCGATCGGGCGGGTCGCGTACCTGATCGCGTTGGTGATCAGCTCGGTAGCCAGCAGCTGCGCGACCTCGCCGAGCGCGGAAAGACCCCAGCCGGCCAAGGTCTGCTCGACCAGCCGCCGCGCCCGGGTGACAGTGACTGGTTGCGCGGCCAGCAGCCAGTTGGCCACGTTCTGCGTCGGAATCCCGCCGAGCCGCGCGGCCACCACGACGATGTCGTCCTCGGCGGTCTCACGCGCGGCGGTCGCGATCACCGCGTCGCATAACGTCTCTGGGCTCGACGCCGGGGCGTCCAGCGCGCGCAGCCGATCGCCGAGCACGCCGATCCGCTCGTCGAGATCGTGACCGCGTCCGTCGACCAGGCCGTCGGTGTAGAACACGAGGGTGTCGCCGTCGCGGATGGTGATCTCTACGGTGTCGAACGCGACGCCACCGACGCCGATCGGTGCGCCACTCGGCACCTCGACCCGTTCGACGCGTCCGTCATGTCGCACCAGAAGCGGCGGCAGGTGACCAGCGTTGGCGAGAACGCAGCACCGCGCGATCGGGTCGTAGACCGCGTAAAGGCAGGTGGCCAGGTGGTCGTCGCCGAGGCGCTGAGCCAGGTTGTCGAGCTGGCGCAGGATCTGATCGGGCGGCAGGTCGAGGGCGGCGAGGGTCTGCACTGCGGCGCGCAGGTGCCCCATGATCGCCGCGGATCGCGCGCCGTGGCCCAGCACATCGCCGATCACGATCGCGATCCGGCTGCCGGGCAGCGCGATGGTGTCGAACCAGTCGCCGCCGACCTCGACCGAGGGATTGCCCGGCAGGTAACGGTGCGCGAGTTCCACCCCGGCCAGGCTGGGCGGAGTCGCGGACAGCATCCCGGGCTGGAGGTTCGCGATCGCGGCCTGCTGCACGCGGTACAGCCGCGCGTTGTCGATGCCGAGAGCGGCCTGCGTGGCGAGCTGGCAGACCGTCAGCACATCGACGTCGTCGAACGTCGGGCGGCTGGGTCGCCGGGTGAGCGTGACGCAGCCGAGCACCCGCCCGCGCACGAGCAGCGGGACCACCAAGTACGCCCGGTCCTCGAGAAGCGGCCGCAGGTCGCCTGTGTGATGGGTGCGCGACATGGCGACCTTGTGCAGGTCGTCGATGCGATCGAGGCACACCGGCTCACCCGTCGCCATGGCCTCGTAGCCGGGACCGGCGGGGTGCATCAGGTGCACCGCCCCTTCCGGCACGATATCGCGCCAGAATGCCGGCGATTCGTCGTGCGCGACGGCGACGCGACGCAGCGGGCTGGCCGCGGTGGTGCGCGGGGCGGGCGGCGCCGGGGCGCCGTCGACGAAGAGCGCGTCGAGCACATGCACGGAGGCGAAGTCGGCCAGCCGCGGCACCAGTGCCCCGGCGAAGCTCTCCGCGGTCGCGACCGTGTCCAGGCTCGCGCCGATCTGCGTCGTGGCCTCGTTGAGGAACCACAACTGGTCGCGCAGGTCCATCCGTCCACTTCCCCCAGGTTGCCCGGAACCTAAGCCCCTGCGGAGGGTAAGACTAGCCCCAGTGCTCTGGATCGGACGTCTGACGACACAGCAGGAACAGCTGAATCTCCGGTTGCGCGGTGGACGTCTCCGGGGCGTAGGACAGGACCTCTTCGTAGGCGACCTCAAACCCGGTCTCGCGCAGCAAGGCCCGAAGATCGTCGCGCAGGAACCCGGTGACCCGGACGCGCTCGCCCAGGAACGGGATCGCGACATCATCGACGTCTGCTTCAACCATGGCAAGGGCGAAATACCCGCCCGGCTTCAGGACGCGCCCGATCAGCTTCATCGCGGTGCGCACGCGGGCGCGCGGCAGGTGCAGCAGCGAGAAAAACGCGACCACGGCCTCGTATTGTCCCGGCTCGTCGGGAAGATCAAGCAGGTCGCCGAGGATGAACCGCGCGCCGGGCACGTTCGCCTGCGCCAGTTCCAGCATGCCCGGGGCGAGGTCGAGGCAGGTGACTTGGCAGCCGGCCGCGATGAGCTGACGGGCCGTCGGCAAACCGGTACCGGCGCCGAGGTCGAGCACCCGCGCGCCGGGTTCCAGACGCTCGAGAAGCCGCTCGGCGCAGGCGAGCTGGCCTTCCTTGTGCGGAAAGGCCTCGTCGTAGCGGGCGCCGATCTCGTCGTAGGCGCGGGCCTGCGCCGTCTCCCGGTCTAGCCACAGGAGGTCCCGCTGGGCCGGTGCGACAAGTCTCTGGACAGCCATCGGGAATCCCCTCGTTGTGTGTCGCCGTCTGGTATTCACTATCAGAAGGCTGCCTGATGGGAAAAGGAGAGCTCGGATGGTCGCGGGTGACGGACGCAAGGATCTCAGCCGCCGGGGTTTCGTGCGTGCGGTGGGCGGCGGCGCGGTAGGGATGGGTGTGCTGGTGACGGGATTCGACAACGCCACGAGGGCGTGGGCCACGGACACGACGAGCGGGCACCGCTTCGACCATGTACCGCACCTTGACGGCCGACTTTTGCTCGATTCCGCCGAACTTACCCCGTTCCAGGATGACTTCGGCCATATCGTGCACCGCGTCCCCGGCGCCGTCCTCGAACCCGGCTCTGTGCGTGACATCGCCGCGATGATCGAGTTCTGCGGTGCCCGGCGCATCCCTGTCGCGCCGCGCGGCCAAGGCCATGAGACCTTCGGTCAGGCTCAGGTTTCCGGCGGCCTGGTGATCGACATGAGTCCTCTGAACTCGATCACGGTCGACCCGGTCGCTCGCAAGGCCACCGTCGGTGCGGGCGCGCTGTGGAGCGCGCTGCTGACGGCGAGCCTGGCACACGGGCTGACCCCGCCGGTGTTCACCGACTACATCGAGTTATCAATCGGCGGCACACTCTCGGCCGGTGGTATGGGCGGCACGACGCAGCACTACGGCGCACAGGTAGACAACGTCATCGAACTCGAAGTCGTCACTGGCAGCGGC
>NZ_DATNGK010000130.1:0-27018 GCF_035605935.1 Actinocrinis sp.
GCTTCCTCCAGCTCGAACGGCAGTGTTCTGATGAAGCCGGTCATGAAGAAGATCGCCGTGGACAGGTACATCCCGGTGTACACCGCGATCATCCCGGGCCGGGTGTTGGCCAGGCCGAGCTGCCGCAGCTCCATCACGATCGTGATGACCGCGGGCGGCAGCAGCAGACCACTGATGCTCAACGCGTAGGCCGCCGAAACCAGCCGGCCGGAGCGGCGCGCGAACACCCAAGCGGCGCCGGCGCCGAGCAGCAACACCAGGACCACGGACGGGACCACCACGAGCACGCTGTTGACGAAGCCGCGCACCATCTGGCCCTGGTCGAAGGTGGCGCGGTAGTTGGTCGCGGGCTGCCAGTGCTGCGGCAGCGCGAGGTTCGGCTTGATCGCCTCGCCCTGCGGCTTGGCCGAGGTGACCAGCACCAGCCACAGCGGCACGCCGATGAACACCAGCGCCATCGCGACGACCAGCGCGGGCCGCAGCGTCCGGTAACTCATGGCTCTCACAGCAGCACCCGCTCTCTGCGCCGCATCCCCAGAATCACCGGGATCGCGATGATGACCACGACGGCGAACAGCACCAGGCTCATCGCGGAGGCCTGAGCGTACAGCCCCTCGCCGAAAATACGGAACATATAGATGTTGAATACCTGGGTCGAGTCCGCCGGGCCGCCCTTCGTGGTGGCCTGCACGATGTCGAAGGTGTTCATCGACCCGATCAGGGCTGTGGTCACGTTGAAGGTCAGCGCCGGGGCCAGCATCGGGAAGCGGATCGACCAGAACGCGCGCCACGCGCTCGCGCCGTCGAGCGCCGCCGCCTCGGTCACGTCGCCCGGAATCGACTTCAGTCCGGCCAGGTACACCAGCATCGCCAGGCCCATCCACTTCCAGCCATGGATGATCGTCAGCAACACCAGCGTCCACGTGGTCGAACCGAGCCAGGCGATGTCCACATGCGTGCCGGTCAGGTCGGAAAGCAGGGCGTTGACCGCGCCGTCCTGGTTGAGCAGCGCCTGGAACACGTAACCGACCGCGAGCGCGGACAGCAGCACCGGCAGGAAGAACACCGCGCGGAAGAACCGGTTGAACCGGGTGTCCTTCTCCAGCAGCAGCGCCAGCATCAGCCCGAAGCCGTTCTGGAAGATCGCCACGCCCACCGCATATTCGAGCGTCGTGCGCAGCGCGAGTTGAAGTGAGCCGTCGTGCGCGATGGTGCGGAAGTTCGACAGGCCGGTGAACGAGATCGAGGAGTGGAACGCGGACCAGTTGGTGAACGGATAGAAGAAGTTCAGCAGATTGGGAACGAGGAAGAACGCTGCGAAGACGGCGAGCGCGGGCAACGCGAACCACCACGGGTGCTGTGTCCGTCGCTTCGCGCCACCACGCCGCGTGGCGAACTGCTGGCCGCCGCGCCTGCGCAGCCGGGACGTCCCCTGGGACGCCCCGGCTTCCCGTCCCGACGCGGCGTTCTTCGCCGCGTCAAGCACGGTCGTCTCCCGCATATCAGAATCCGGCCACGCCGCGTGCCTTGAGCACCTGGACGAACTGGTCCTCACAGGCCTGCGCCACCTGCTGCGGGGTCTTGGTGCCGTAGATCATGTCGGCGAGCGCCAGGTGCATGTCCGGCGCTGTCAGAGCCTTGACCTGGAACACGCCGGTCGCCGTCGGCAGCGCCTGTGCCTGAGCGATCGCGGTCTGCGGCAGGCCGTCCGGGTTCGGCACCGAGGGCTCCACCGAGACCACCTTCTGCGAGGTGATGTAGTCCTTGTAGTCGGTGGTCAGCCAGAAGTCGATGAACTGCCTGGCCGCGTTCTCCTTCGCCGTGTCACCGGTGTTGAACGCCACGACGCCGTTGGTCTGGTCGGGGGAGTACTCGGCCTGCGCGGCGGAGTTCGCGATCGGGAACCAGCCGAGCGCCTGGTCCATCTGCGCGGTGGAGTTCGAGGCCTGGATCTCCGACTGGAGCGAGGTGACGTTCACCGCCATCGCGGCGGTGCCCTTCATGATCGCGGTGCCCTGATCCGGGAAGGTGCCGGTCTTGTAGTTGGCCTGCGCCAGACCGCCGTCGAGGACCTGGGTCTTGTACTTCGTGATAGCGCTAACAACGCCGGGATTGGTCCAGGAGTCCTTGTTCGCGTTGAGCGCGGTCCAGAACGAGGCCGGCAGATCGGTCATCTGTAGCTGGACCTGCCACTGCAACGGCCACTTGTCTCCGCCGACCTCGAAGAACGGGGCCACGCCCGCGTCCTTCTGCTTGATCAGTTTCGCGTCGGCCAGCAGCTCGTCATAGCTCTTCGGCATGGCGGTGATGCCGGCCTGCGCGAAGTCGGCCTTGTTGTAGTACACGCCGAGCACCGCCGGCGAGGTGACCACGGCGGCGTAGCGGTGTCCGTCCACCTGGCCGAGAGACTGCTCGGTGGTCCCGAGCAGCTTGACCCACGGCTCGTTGTCGAGAGTCAGCAGGTTCTGCGCCGGGTTGATGAACGGCAGCGTGGACTGCGTCGGCTGCCAGAAGGCCAGGTCCGGCTTCTCGCCCGAGGCCAGCTTGGTCGGGAAGTTCGATTCGTACGGGTCCGGGACGACCACGGTGTTCACGGTTGCGCCGGTCGCCTTCTCAAAGGCCGATATCACTTGCTTCGGCTCGCCGACGCTGTTCTGCGCGGTCCAGAAGTTGAGCGTCACGCCCTTGAGCGAGCCGGTCGCGTTGAGGGAGCCGGAGGCGGCCGGAGCGGCCGAGCCGCCGCTGCTCGGGTTGGAGCAGGCGGCCGCGCTGAGGGCCAGGGCGCAGCCGAGCGCCGCGCCGGTCAGAACCTTCTTCATCGAAGTCTGCTTTCCGTCGGATGAGGGTTGAAGGAGCCCGCGCTCTCCCGCACGATGAGCTCGGGCCGGCCGACCGTGTGGGGCACGATCGGGGCGGTTCCCTCGATCTCGCCGTGCAACATGGAGAAGCAGGCTCGGCCGAGCCCGACGAAGTCCATGCGCACAGTGGTGAGCGAGGGGGTGTAGAAGGCTGATTGCGGGGCGTTGTCGAACCCGACGACGCTCACGCTCTCCGGGATGCTGCGTCCGGCCTCGTGCATCGCGCGGATCACGCCGAGTGCGAGGTCGTCGTTGCCGCAGAGGATGGCGCTCACCGCGCGGTCGCGGGCGAGCCTGCGGCCCGCCTGGTAACCGGCCAGTGCGTCCCAGCCCGCGCCCACTGGTTCGGGCGCGGTCACGCCTGCCGCCGCGAGGGCGGCCTGCCATCCTGCGGTACGGCGGCTGGTGTGTGTGGTGGAGGGGATGGCGACGTAGTGCACCGTGGAGTGGCCGAGGTCGAGCAGGTAGCGGGTTGCGGACCGCGCCGCCTCCCCGTCGTCGATCCACACCCACGGCTGTCCGGCGACCGGCGGCGTCTCGGGCGTTTCCACCGCGGCGGCCACCGGCAGCCCGTCCGGAACCGCTCGCAGGGCAAGGGTTCCGACGTGGTCGAACGCGATGACGATGACCGAGCCGCTTGAGTCGGCGGCCCGATCGACGGCGGCGCGCACATCGTTCTCGTCGGAGGATTCGAGAACGCTGATACCGACCGAGAAATCGGCGGCGCGGGCGGCTTCCTCGATGCCCTGCAGGGTGGCCGCGTAGCCGTACAGGGTGGTGTTCGAGGTGATCACGGTCAGCGACTTGTTCTCGCCGCTGGCCAGCGCGCGCGCCGCCGAGTTCGGCCGGAAACCGAGTTCGGCGATGGCGGCCTGCACCCGGTCCCGAGTCGAGTCGCGCACGTACGAGTTGCCGTTGATCACGCGCGAGACCGTCTGGTACGAGACCCCCGCGACCTTCGCCACGTCCCGGATGCTCACGGAGCGGGAGCGCTGGCGGGAAGGGCCGCCCGCCGCATCCGCCGAGGCGGGTGCGGTTGGCTTGGGGCTTGTGTGACCGGTCACAGACATGCCAGGATTGTGAACGGTCACATATTCCCTGTCAAGACCTGCGAAACGAGTGCGCGACGCGCTGTCGGCGTGCGCGCAGTAGGCTCGGCCCGCTGGTCGCGACGCGGCAGCAGCTAGGAGTCAACCGTGCCCCAGGCCCCGGCCAGCCCGGCGAAAACCCAGGTCAGCAGCTTTACGTGGGGCAGTGCGGGCCTCAGGTTTCAATTCCGTATCGGATCGGACGGGGTGGTGCGTCTCGCCGGCCTGGAGCTGAACGAGCAGCCGTTGACCGCCCTGGACGAGATCCCCGGCCGCACCGGCGAGTACAACGCGCCGCTCTGGCTGCCGCTGGTGGACGTGCAGCTGACCGGGTCCGGTGGCCATCGGTCCAGTGACCGCAGCATCTACTCGAACGCCGGCGCGCGGCTGCTTTATCAGGGTCACGCGGAAAGTAAGGAGAACGGCTGGACGCGGCTGCAGGTCGACCTGGCCGATCCCGAGTCCGGACTGACCGCGCAGGTCCGATTCCGTTCACCGGAAGGCGTGGCCGCCGTTCAGGCCGAGGTCCGGCTCGCGAACGAGGGCAATCGGCGGCTGGTCCTCGAATCGGTGACGTCTCTGGTCGTCGCGGGCCTGGTCGGGTCGGCGTTCACCGAGAGCGCCAGCGCGTCCGGCCTCGCCGAAGACGTGGATCCGCTCACCGGTCTCGACCTGCACTGGGCCGACAACGAATGGCTGGCGGAAAACCGGTGGCAGAGCCGTCCGGTGCGCGAACTGCTCGTCGATATCGATCAGTTTAGGCATCACCAGGATTCCCGCGGCAGCTTCGCACGCACCAGTCGGGGGACCTGGTCCAGCGGTCGCCACCTCCCGATGGGCGCGCTCGTCGACCGCGGTTCAGGCAGAGCACTGACCTGGCAGGTGGAGAGCAGCGCCGGGTGGCGCTGGGAGGTCGGCGAGCACTGCGGCGCCGCGTATCTCGCGCTGCTCGGGCCCACCGACGCCGACCACCACTGGCGGCGACCGCTCGAACCGGGTGAGGATTTCACCACCGTCCCCGCCGCGATCGCCCTCGGCGAAGCTGCTGCGCCGGGCACGGCCGACGGCGGTTTCTCGGCCGGGATTGGCGAGCTGACCGCATATCGTCGAGCGCTGCGCCGCTCGCACCCCGACCACATCGCGCTGCCGGTCATCTTCAACGACTACATGAATACCCTGATGGGCGATCCGACCGCGGAGAAACTGGCGCCGCTCATCGATGCCGCGGCCGCGGTGGGGGCCGAGGTTTTCGTCATCGACGCCGGCTGGTACGACGATGCGGCCGGGTGGTGGGACAGCGTGGGGGAGTGGCAGGAGTCGAAGTCACGATTCCCCGACGGCCTCGCCAAGACCACCGACCGCATCCACGCCGCGGGCATGGTGCCAGGGCTCTGGCTTGAACCGGAGGTCATCGGCCTGCGCAGCCCCGTCGCGGCGCTGCTGCCCGACGAGGCGTTCTTCCAGCGCGACGGAATCCGCGTCGCGGAGAGCTCGCGCTACCAGCTGGACCTGCGGCACCCGGCCGCTCTCGCCCACCTGGACCAGGTCGTGGACCGGCTCGTCGCGGACTACGGCGTCGGCTACTTCAAGCTGGACTACAACATCAATCCCGGCCCGGGTACCGACCTGGGCGGTAGTGCCGGCTCTGGTCTGCTTGGGCATCAGCGTGCTTACCTGGCGTGGCTGGACGGGGTGCTCGACCGGCATCCGGGGCTCATCCTGGAGAACTGTTCCTCCGGCGGCATGCGCAGCGACTACGCGCTGCTGGCCCGGCTTCAGCTGCAATCCACCAGCGATCAGCAAGATCCCTTGCGCTACCCGCCGATCGCGGCCGCCGCGCCAGCCGCGATGACCCCCGAGCAGGCGGCCACCTGGGCATATCCGCAGCCTGACTTCGATGACAACCTCAATGCTTTCACGCTCGCCGGCGCGCTCCTGGGCCGGATTCACCTTTCCGGATACTTGAACCGGATGAGCGCCGAGCAACGCGCGCTGGTCGCCGAGGCGGTCGAGGTTTACAAGGAGATTCGCGCCGACATACCGCGCTCGGACCCGTTCTGGCCGCTCGGCCTGCCCGGTTGGACCGACGAGTGGGTCGCACTCGGGCAGCGCGCCACGTCCGCGACGTACCTCACGGTCTGGTATCGGGGAGGCGAATCAGGGGCCGAGCAAACTCTGGCCGTGCCGCATCTGCGCGGCCACGACGTGCTCCCGCGCACGCTGTTCCCCGCGACCACGGACACCGATCTCACCTGGAATTCAGATCGCGGCGAACTCACCGTGCGCTTGCCCCGACCCGGCACCGCGCGTCTCATATCCCTGACACACCGAGACGTCGACTGCTCCGACTCCGGCTGACCGGCAATCCGGCGCGGCCGCGCTACGCCGGCTAGCCCACGCGCTTGTGCCGCTCCTGCTTCGCCGCGTACATCGCCTCGTCCGCGCGCCGGATCAGCTCCTGCGGATCATCCGCGCCCGTACCGGTCACCGCGCCGATGCTCGCGCTGACCACGATCGGCTCGCCGTCGACCTGGATGAACGGTTCGAGGGCGAGCACGATCCGATCGCATAGGTCGACGGCCGTGTCCGGGGAAGCGTCCGCGCACAGCACGAGGAATTCGTCGCCGCCGTACCGGCACGGCTCGTCGCTTGCCCGCATGCAGCGGCGCAACCGGTCCGCGACCTCGACCAGCACGCGGTCGCCGGCGGCGTGGCCGAACCGGTCGTTGATCTCCTTGAAGCCATCCAGGTCGCAGAAGAGAATGACCAGCTGCCGGCCCGCGTGCGCCTCGCGAATCAGCCGCGTGGTGAACTCGCGCCGGTTCGGCAGTCCGGTCAGCGCATCGTGTGTGGCCTGATAGAGCAGCGCGCGTTCGGCGCGTGCCCGCTGTGCGTAAAGGCCGCCGATACGCGTCATCACCAGCGGCGTAAGCGTCAGCGCACCGATCGTCAGCAGCACCCCGTCAACCGGCCGGCCGAGTAACTGCCGTCCACCGCCCGCGATCGGAACCGCGGCCAGCGCCGCGCCGAGAAACACCAGTCGGCCGGTCGACAGCCCGTCGGCCGCCGCGGGAGCCGGTCGCAACAGTTCATTCGCGGACAGCTCGATGCCGAACAGCGCGAGCGCGCCGTAAGCGCCCATGAACGCCTGATCGGTCCACAGCGGCCGTGCCCCGGTCGGATCTGCCAGGACCGCGATCGCGACATTCCCGGTCAGTGAGGTCGCCAGCGCCACGACCAGCAGCCACAGCGCCGGAATGAACCGGCGCGCGGTGTGCAGGAGCCGGGCCAAGGCGCCGAGCACGCCGCTGAGCATGAACACGACGACGCAAATGGACACCTGGGTGACCGTCCGCACGTGCACTGCCTGCATGTGCGGAAGGATCAGCATGTCCCAGAGCAGACCCGCGGAGGCCATCGCCACGATCGCCGCGTCGGTCAGGCCACCGGCGTCCTCTCGACCGCGCCGCACTATCAACGCGGTCGCCGCGGCCAGCAGGAACACGAACCCGAGCGTGCTGAACACCGTGGCAATCGTCCCGTCGGCGCTCAGTACGTGCCGGGTCCGCACATACCAGTACCAGGCCGCGTTTCCGGCGTTCAGGCTGATCAAGGCCATCAGCAGGAGCCGCCACGGGGCTCGCTCTGTCGACTCGGCCCGGCGTAGCCCGATGAGCCCAGCCGGAACGCTCGCGAGCGCGACGGCCGAGAAGGCGAACATGCGCGGCGTGCCACCCAGCCACGGATACACGACGATGAGTAAGACGAGCGCGAGCGCGTACAGGTACACGGCCCGGCCACGAACGGACTGCCGCCGCGCAGCGTGACGCCGGCCGTGGTACCGCTCTGAGCTGCGTTCACGGCCGGACCACACGGCATCGCGCGTGCTCACGGGCACAACAGTAAGGCGAAAGCCCCCGATTCGGCACACTTTCGCCGCGAATTGGATCTAGATGTCATGAAACTGCAAGCTGCCCCGCGCGAGACGGCGCGCATCGTGCGCGCGGCGCGGCGTGCGGCTCGTACAGGCAGCTGAGGGTGCGAACGGGTTACATGACCTGGCCGGAGGAGAGGTCCAGGGCGCCGAAGTGGGTGACCACCGGGGGCGCGGCGAAGAACTCGCCCACGGCGCTGCGCCACTGCTGGAACAGCTCGGAGCTGCGGAACTCGGTCATGTGCGCCTCAAACGACGCCCAGCCGACGAGCAGCAGGTAGGTGCTCGGGTTCTCCACCTGGCGGATGAGGCGGCTCCAGCGGTAGCCGTGAGACTTGGCGAGGGCCTGCTCACCGCGCGGGAACGCCAGCTCGAACTCTGCCTCGCGTCCCGGGGTGATGGTGAGCTCGGCGTGTTCGACGACGGCGAGTTCTGCAGCGGGCATGGTGCGCTCCGGGATCGCGATAGCAGGCTGATTTTCCGAGGGCGACGTTAGCGTAGCTCCTGGCCTCTGATGGACGGGGTCGATCATGGCGAAGGCGGTCCGGTGCCTTCCGCGGTCTGTGCGTTTCTGGTTCACAGCCAGAACGTTCGGGTTCACAACTCTCTGGCTTTCCCCGCTTCCAGCGCCGCGGCCAGCTCAGCCGGAGCTGATCGTCGCGATGGCGGGCATCCTCGTGTACGTTGCGATCAGCGCCCCGCCGATCCCGGGCGTCGCAAGGAGCCCGCGAACCGGATGAATGTCCCCAGCCTGGTGGCCGCGATCGACATCGGCGGCACGAAGATCGCCGGTGCCCTCGTCGACCCGGCCGGCGCCATATCAAGGTACTTCGTTGCGGACACTCGCGCGACCCGGCCGGCCGACGAGGTGATGGCCGCGGTCGCACAGGTCGTCGACGCGGTCTCTTCGGGGCCCGAGTGGGAGCGGGTGGCGGCGGTCGGCATCGGCAGCGCCGGGCCGGTAGACATCAGCCGCGGCAGCGTCTCACCGGTGAACATCGCGGCGTGGCGTGACTTTCCGCTGGTCGAACGGGTGCGCGCGCTTCCGGCAGTCGGCGGGCGACCGATAGTACTCGGCGGTGACGGGGTGGCGCTCGCGGCAGCGGAACACTGGCTCGGCGCGGCACAGCCCTATGCCAACGCCTTGTGCATGACGGTATCGACCGGGGTCGGCGGCGGCTTGATCCTTGGCGGCGAGGTCTACCCCGGCCCGACCGGAAACGCCGGTCACATCGGTCACCTGAGCGTGGCCGTGGACGGCGACCCGTGCCCCTGCGGCGGCCGTGGCTGCGTCGAGACGATGGCCAGTGGTCCGGCCATCGCGCGCCGGGCGATCAGCGAGGGCTGGCAGCCGCCGCAAGGCGACCGGTCCGCCAAAGCGGCGGCGGAAGCGGCGCAGGCAGGCGACCCGGCGGCGCTCGCCGCGTTCGACCGAGCCGCCCGCGCTCTCGCCGCCGGGGTCGCGGCCACCGCGGCGCTGGTCGAGATCGACGCCGTGGTCGTCGGCGGAGGCGTCGCAAAGGCCGGAGACCTGCTGCTTGACCCGCTGCGGCGACACCTCAAGGAGTACGCGGCGCTCCCGTTCACCAGCAGCCTGGTCGTCGTGCCTGCACAGCAGGGTACTGATGCTGGCCTGATCGGCGCGGCGCACTTGGCTCGCGCGGCGCTCGGCAGCGCTGCCGCGTAGCCGCGCCGCCGCCCTGAGTCCGGGGTGATCTACGTGTTCTGCTTCTGTGTCGGGAAGCCGCCGTACGGCGCGACCTTCTGAAGGTACGCGCTGCCCTTGTTCAGGTATTCGCGTGGCGGCGCAGCGAGATACGACTGCCACTTCGGCACGGGGTTGTGCCGCATCCGCGTGTAGCAGGCGAGTGCGTACCCGAACATGCGCTGATCCAGGTATCCGAGCCGCTGGACAGACTGACCGGATGCATTCGTCGTCGTGGTACGCGCGGCATTGGCGTTGAAGATCCCGAAGCCGAAGAAAACGGTCGAAAGGTCGGTGAGCGCTTCCATGTCGGCTCGGCCGGGCTCGATCCGGTTCTCGCCGTTGAGCCTCGCATGCCCGAGCTCGTGGGCGATGACCGCCGTCATGCGTCCCTGATCGGCGCTGGAAGCCCGGTCAAGCGTCACGATCCGCGCGCCGTCCACGTCCTGCTCGAAGACGCCGGCCGCATAGCTCTCGCTGTGCACGACGTACTTGTACATCTCCGGGTCGGGTGCGGGCTCGCCGACGAGACGCACCGTGATCCGATCCGGTGACAGCCCCATCATCGGGCAGATCACGCGAACCAGAGCTTTGATGTCTTCGTCAGAGCCCGTATAGGCGAGTGGGAAGAAGTCGCGCGTGGGCAGCACAGTGGGCCGCTGCACCGGGTCGTAGCCGAACTGGGTGGTGAACCAGAGCATGGATTCCTCGATCCACGCCTGCTCGTTGTGCGTGACCGGACAGCCGTCCGAACGCGGCGCGGCCGCCTGCCACGCGGCTCGTACGCCGCTTACCGTCTCGCTCACTGCCTCGCGTACCGTCGCCGGCTGTGGTTTCGACCGCGCCTCCGCGCCGATCTGGTGCAGCACCGGCCGAGTGGCCGCCGCACACCAGGCCAGGATCCACAGTCCGCTGACGGTCGCGAAGAAGACCGTCGACAGAGGTTCGCGCAGCAACATCAGGATCGCCGCCGGAACGACGAGGATCAGTCCATTGCGCCTCGCCTTGCGCAACCTCCCGCGCGGCCCATGATCGCGGGCGCCACGGGAAAGCTGCACCACGCCGAGGCCGGCGACGAGAAGCATGAGGGCGACGAGGCACACGATGTTGAAATCGTTGACCGGGTTGGCGTTCGAGCCGCCATGGAAGCCGGCGCCGTTCGCGCTCACGACGGTCCCGCGCCAGGCGACCACCGAGATCGCGGTGCCGGATTTCGGCGCGGGCCCGTTGATAGCGGCCATCAGCCCGTCGACCGTCCCGCCGGGCACGTTGCCGTGGCCGCGCAGGATCAGCGTCGTGGTGGCTTCGCCGCCGCGTGAACTAGGACTCTGATAGGCGCGCTGCACGGTATCGGTCCCGAGGATGCGGCATTGCGCGTTCGCTGGGGCGTCGGCCGCACAGATCCGCCCCGAGCGGTACGCATCGGCCGGCTGCGCCGCGACCCAGGCCCACGCGAAGAAGAACACCGCGCCGGCAAGCAGCAGCCAAGCGAACAGGAAACCGGCCACCGAGGACTGAAGCTCGCGCTGCCCGAGACGGGTCTTGCGCCCGGACCTCAGCGCCGCGCCACCCCCCGGCCCCGGCCGTTCTCTTGACGCTCGCGCCGATCCCGCAGCTCTTGGTGCCCCCACCCCGACCCGCCCCCCTCGGACGAACTGCCGCAGCATGCGTGTTCAGCGTAGCGGAGCATGACCCCGCAGGACACGGGCATATGAGGCGAGCGAATCGGTGCCCGTGGAGGGTGAAGCCAGTGGGTAGTTGGATCGGAAGACTGCTGGACGCGGTGGACCGCTTTCAGCAGCGGCACGCCGTGCTGGCGTTCCCGCTCGCCGTCTGGCGCAAGTTCGGGGACGACCAGGCCGGGAACCTGGCCGCGCTGATCGCGTACTACGCGTTCGTGTCGGTATTCCCGCTACTGCTCGTGCTGGTGACCGTGCTCGGCTTCGTGCTGGCGGGCAACCACCAGCTCCAGCAGGACGTGCTCAACTCCGCGCTGACCGAGTTCCCGGTGATCGGGCCGCAGCTACGCGACAACATCCACTCGCTCGGGACGGGCAGCGGCGAACTGAGCATCGGCCTGATCGGCACCTTCCTCGGCGCGCGCGGCGTCGCCTCGGCCGTGCAGAACGCGATGAACCAGGTCTGGGCGGTCCCGCGCAGGGCCCGGCCCGGCTTCCCGTTCTCCTGGCTGCGCAGCTTCGCGCTGATCGGCGTGATCGGCCTCGGCGTGCTGGTCACGACCGCGCTGTCCGGCATCAGCGCTTGGGGCGGCCACGTGTTCGGGCCGTGGAGCCGGATCGGCATCGTCGCCATTTCCCTCGCGCTGAACATCGCGCTGTTCTGGCTCGGGCTGCGGGTCGCCACGGCCGCGCAGATCACCTGGCGCGAGCTGCGGCTCGGCGCGATCATCTCAGCGATCGTCTGGCAGTCGCTGCAGTACCTCGGCGGATATTTCGTGACGCACGAACTGCGTCACTCCTCCTCGCTCTACGGCATCTTCGGGCTGGTGCTCGGCCTGCTCGCCTGGCTCTATCTCCAGGCGCAGCTGACCATTTACGCGGCCGAGATCGACGTCGTGCGCACGCGCCGGCTATGGCCGCGCAGCCTCTTCCCGCCACCGCTGACCGACAAGGACCGGGCCGCGTATCGGGCGTATGCCCAGGCCGAGCAGCGGCTGCCGGAGATCCACATCGAAACCCGCTTCGGCGAGCCGGACGCGAACGCTCAAGACGCCGCCAAGTCCTGTTTCGACGCGGAGTGCACTGACGAGCCCGAAGCCAGTGATTCGGCTATGTCGGCGGACCGCGAATCGCACCGGTGATCAAACCCCTTCGAACGCCCCAGCCCGACTGATTCAGTGTCAGATTCGGCCGGCCATATGGTCAGATTCCGATAGCCCAATCAAACCAATCACGCACTGTTCACAGGCGGATGATGCGTTGTAACAATTCGCTGGCCTGGGGCGATGCCGGCGCCTTTGTGGTACGTACCACCCCGTGCCGTCGCGTACCTGGCGCTGGTCAAGGCCGTGGACAACTTCGATCCGGATCGAGGCACCGGCTTCCTCGGTTACGCGACCCCGGTCATCCGGACCGCGGCGGATCACTTCACCCGCGAGCGCAGCCGCTCGCCGAGGCGTTGGTCGCGGCGGGCGTGTACAGCATCACCTCGCTCGACCGACCGGCCCGAGGAGAGCCGGCCCAGGCCAGTCTCGTCGAGTTCATCGGCGCGGAAGATCCGAGGATTGAGTCGGTGATCGACCGCACCGCGGTCAAACCGCTGATCGCCTCGCTCGACGACCGCGACCGGCAGATTCTGCTGATGCGGTACTTCCAGGACATGACCCAGCGCGAGATCGGCGCTCGGCTCGGATACTCCCAGATGCACGTCTCGCGGCTGCTCGCGGCCATCTTCGCCCGGCTGCGCGGCGCGCTCAGTTGAGCGCGCCGCGGCTAGGCCGTGGGTAAGAAGTAGCGTCGGACAAGGCCGCGGCGTCTGGCGCGTGCGATCGCAAGGCGGCGGAGCGTCCTCATGGGGCATCTGGCAGTGTCCGATAGGTGCCTGGCGGCACCGGGGCTTCGCCAACGCTGCGAGCGTGCGTGGCAGGCGTCGCGGCCCCGGCGAAACTTCTTACACACGGCCTAGCGCCGGCGGGTCAGCGATTGCCCTTCGTGGAGCTGATATCGCCGAGCGCCGACTCCGGGTCGCGCTCGATGGCCAGATCACCGAGCGAGACGATGCCGACCGCCCGGCCGTTCTCCAGCACCGGCAGCCGGCGTACCGAGTGCTCGCGCATGACCTGCACGGCCCGGCCCACCTCGTCGTTGGGGGAGACGCTGACCAGTTCGGCGCTGCACGCCTCCTTGACGCTGTGCTGATCCGGGTCACCGCCCTCACACAGCACTCGCACGACCAGGTCGCGATCGGTGACCAGGCCGCGGACCCGCTCGCCCTCCGTGACGAGCACCGCGCCGATGTCCTCGTCGCGCATCCGCCGCGCGACCTCCACCACCGAAGTACCAGGCTCGACGCTGACCGGGGCGTTGGTCATGATTTCCCGCACCTGCTGGGCCATGGGACCTCCTCTTAGCTCTATTGATTCGGTCTTGCCGATCCGCTGCCACGTCCGTGGCCGCGGTTGCTGCCGCGGGCGCATGACGCCCGCTCGCGGCCCCTGCTACCCGCACGCCCGCGAACTGCACGGTGGCTGCACCACATTTGCCCCGATTGGCCAGAAGTCCGGTCGTGATCTGCCTCTTACCCGAGCGACATGATGAGCCGCAACAGCGTGGTGGGTGCGGTGCTCATGAAGTCGTTCGGCCAGCGGATCCGCTTGCAGCCGTCGAGTTCGACGAGCAACCCGGCCCCGGGCCCTTCCAACGAGGCGAACCGGGTCGCCTTGGCGGTGCAGGCGGGCGCGGGTGTCTGACTCGCGTTTCCGAGTTCGGCGGCGATTGCGGTTTGCTGCGTGGCGGTGAGCTTCGCGCCGCGCGTGAATGAGCCCACTGCGATGTAGTCACCGGCAGCAGGCGGCTCGATGGTGTAGACGCACACGGTTTCCGGAGCCGGATTCATCGGCCGGCGCACCTTGCTCCACGGCTCGGGTGTGCCGGTCACCGGGTGCTCGAACATGTACTTGTATTGCGCCGAGCATCCGGTGTCGATCTCAGCCTGCGTGCGCGTCTGGTGCAGCCGCTGCTCGGTCTCCGTGCGCCAAGGTAGGGCGTTGATCGCGTTCGTCACCTGTGGCAGCGGGAATCCGCACACGGCGGTCGGTAGTAGCGGACTGATCACTTTTCCGCTCGTGTCGACCAGCGCGAAGGGTTCCATGACCAGCCCCACCGCTGGGCACACAGTGTCAGGTGATCCGGTCTGCGAGGGCAGGTGCAGATCCGCGAGAAGGCCGGCCAGCCCGGAATCAGCACGCTGCGCGTCAGCGAACTGCCACTCGCCGTCGCCAGGCACCATCCGGATCGGGGATTCACAGCGTATGGCGGCGATCGGGTGGAAGTCCGGCGGCAGCGCGACCTGCTTTACCCCGGAGCGCAGCTTGGCGATCGCCGGATCAGGGGACGTGGATGGGCAATCGGTTCCAGGCGGCATCATGAATGCGTTGCCCACTCCGGTATTCGCGCCGGGCGGGGTAGTGGCCACTTGCCCTGGTGGTATCGCGCTTGCGTGCCGCGCCGTGGAACTCGCGCAACCGGCGCTGAGCCCGGCCAGCAGTGCTGCCAATGCCGCGAGCCCCCGACGATTGATGCTCATGTCCATCCGCCCCGTTCAATCACTGGCCCCGCTCTCGGGACCGTCGCGCCCTTGGACGGGGCGGATCCCTATCGGGTTCCGTACCCAACCTTAAGAACTGGTCTAGACCCTTGACCGTGTCCTGGCCGTCGCGCTTCACTGCTGAAAACCGCAGCACCAGCACCAGACGTCGCGGCGCCGGCGCCTTTCCCAGTCCCATCGACCCGCCGGACCGGACCGCTCACCGCGCGGATCCGCCCGGCCAGGACCGAAGAAGGCGCGAACGACTGTGAACCTCCTCTCGGCGACACTCCTCAGCAGGCGTGCGCGGTACTGGATCGCCGCCACCGCGGCGGCCGCCGCGGGCGCCGGGGCCGTCGCGCTCGTCCCGCTCAGCGCCGCGAACGCGGCCGGAACGGCCGCCGCCTCGGCCTTGCCCGCCTGCCCCTTCTGGGCGGCCGGAATCACCCCGCCGGCCCGTTCCGTCACCCCGTGGACCGCGCCGTTGCAGACCGCGCAAGCGGCGAACTTCACCGGCAGGCCTGCTGCGCCGACGCTGAGCGGCAGCCTCGCCGACGGCCAGGTGACCGTCACCATCGCGAAGGTGCCGAACGCGGTCGCGTACAAGGTGTGGCGCGACGGCGTGGACATCGGATACGTCAGCTACTGGGGACAGACCACGCCGCTGACAGTCACCGACACCGCGCCGTGTCAGAACGCGTATTACGACGTGGTGGCGATGTACGACACCAGCGGTAGTGACGCCTCGATGGGGCAGCTCTCTCAGCCGTACTGGCTCGGCTCGAACGGCGCCATCGCCACCGGGGCCGGCAGCGTCCCGGCGGGCACCAAAATCAACATGCTGGTGACCTCGTACAACGACGTCGGCCAGGCCGCTTCCGGCTACAACGCCCAACTCGGTGGCTGCGCGACCGATCCACGGGTGATCCCGTGGGGCACCTACTTCAACATTCCCGGATATGGCGATTGCGTCGCGATCGACATCGGCACCTGGATCCAGAACGACACCGTGGATGTGTGGCTGCCCGGAACTCAGGCGAACGGCTGGGGAGTGCAGAACCGGACGCTCACCGTGATCGCGAACCCGTACGGCGGCACCCCTCCGAGCGGCACCCCCTCGGCCTCGGCATCCGCCTCGGCGAGTGCCTCGGCCAGCGCGTCACCCTCCGCCTCGCCGAGTTCGTCACCGAGCAAGTCGCCCTCGCCCTCTGCTTCCCCGACGCCGTCATCGGGCGGCAGCTGCGCCCCGGCCTGGAACCCGAACACCTCATACGTGCCGGGCAACAAGGTCTCGTATCAGGGAACGAACTACACCGCGACGTACTACTCGACCGGGGCGGTACCGAGCGCCGCATCTTCGTGGGCGGTCTGGTCCAGCACCGGACCTTGCTAGCGCCGAAGCGCTAGACGCCCGACCGGACCGGTCCCGGGGGTGGAGGCTCGTGGTCGCGGCCGCCACCCCCGGGCCGCATTTCGTCGCCCGGCCCGAGTCGCGGGGCCGGAATGGTCATGGTGAGCCGCTCGAAGGCGTTCGGCGCGGCACCACTCGCACCGGTCACTGTATGAGGACCACTCTTAGCCGCGTCGCATTGCATGGGGTCCACTACTGTGGGTAGCAAGAAACCTGCTGTCTGCGTGCGTCCGGAACACGAACGGTGGCTCGGAGGTCGGAAGATGACGACGAACGGCAGTGCGAGGCAACTCGCCATGAAGTTCGCGCAAGTCTCGCGCACCCTACTCGACCAGCCGTCCGTCGAACGCGCCCTGCAGGACATCGTGGAGCTGGCCGCCCGGAGCGTGGAAGGCGCGAAGACGGCCGGTATCACCGTGGTGAGCCGCGACAAGCAGCTGATCACCCGCGCGTACACCGACGAAGTGGTAATCAAGGTGGATCAGGCGCAATCCAGATTCCACGAAGGTCCCTGCATGTCAGCGGGGGAGGTCGCACACGAGGTGGTGTACCGGATCGACGACATGGGCGCCGAACAGCGCTGGCCCCGCTTCGCGCAGGAGGCCGCGCGCCTCGGCGTCGGCAGCATGGTCGCGTGTAGCCTGCCCTCGGAGCACGGCGGGACCGCCGCGCTGAACCTGCACGCTCCGGTGCCAGCCGCGTTCGACGACGCAGCGGTGGAGGTGGCGTCCATCTACGCCGCGCACTCCGCGGCCGCGCTGAATCAGGCCTCGTTGATCGCGTCACTGCGCTCCGCGATGATCAGCCGGCAGGTGATCGGCGAGGCGACCGGAGTGCTGATGGAACGTCATCGGGTCGACTCGCGGCACGCTTTCGGCATGCTCGCGCAAACCTCGCAACGCCTCAACGTGAAGTTGCGGCACATAGCGGAATACGTTGTGCGCACCGGGCAGAATCCGGATCAGATCCGTCGCGAGGACCTGCCCTAGAGCTCGCCGTCCCCGGTCACGTGCCGAGGCGCGGCCGCCGAATAGCCGAGTACGGACTCCGGCGGCAGAGTACGGCGCACCACAGCCCGCGCCACGTCAGTCACCCGCGTTCGCCGCGCCCGCGCATACTCGCGCAGCGCCTCACCCGCCTGCGCGATCTCGATCCCGCCGAACTGCGCCAGCACCCCCTTCGCCTGCTCGATCGCCACCTTGTTGGTGATGGCGGCCTGAAGCCGGGCGATGATGTCCTCCGGCCCGGTCTGCGGGGAGGGCCAGCGCAGCATCGACAACGCGGCGACGTCGGACAGTGCCTGAGCCAGGTGCAGGTCCTCATCCGTCGACGGATCCGGACGCGCGTAGAACAGATTGACCGCGCCGATCACGCTGTCACGCAGCCGCAAGGGAACCGTGGCGATCGCGCCGAACCCCGCTTCGAGCACAGCGGGGACGAGTTCCGGCCACTGCTCCTCGTGCGCCTCGATCGGCAGTGCGATCACCGACTCGCCGGAGCGGTAGCACTCGACGCACGGACCCTCGCCGAGCTGCAACTGAAAGAGTTCAAGGAAAGCGGCGCGCTGCTGCGAGGCCGCGATCGCGCGCAGCCGGCCGCGTCCGTCGGACATCATCACGCCGGCGGCGTCCGCGCTGCTGAGCGCGACGCAGTGGGCGGCCAGCCGCTCGAACAAGTCGACCATGTCGAAGTCCTCGCCGAGCGTATCCGCCAACCCTACGAAAGCGTCGCTCAACTGCCGATCCCGGCCCATGCCCACCTCCTTCGTCCCGCTCACTGCGGCGCCCGGTTCCGGGCCCGAATTCGATCGCGGCGGCTAAGCCTCATCAGCGCCGCCGAACTGCATCCTGCGGTTGACTACTTCGTGTGCGAGGGCGGTGAGTGTCATCTCGCTGGCGAACGCCCGGGCTCGCAGCATCAGCAGCGCCTCTTGCGCCCCGACGTCGCACTGGATCATCACCATTCCAGTCGCCTGGTGCACTTCGTCGTGGTCGACCTGACCGCTGAGCCAGCCCAACTCGGCATCGCCTTCAGCGTATTCAGTCTCGCCCCGTCCGGCGCAAAGGCGAAGTACGCAGAGCGTAACGGCGTCGGCGATTAGCAGCGCCGCACCCAACTCGGCCTCGGACAGTGGTCCGGGGCTGTCCCGATACAGATCGAGCGTGCCGGCCGAGATCGCGCCGATGCCGAGCGGAAAGGAGAACACGGCCTTTGCGCCGACCTCCAGCGCGCGCAGCGCGAATACCGGCCAGCGCCGCGCGTCCTGCGACTTGCTCAAATCCGCGGCGAACACCGGGGCGCCGATCGAGAAGGCGTGCGGACACGGCCCGTCGCCCAAGGTGTACTGGACCTCAGCCAACTGCCTGGCCGCGTCGTCGGATGAGCAGAGCAGGCGCCACACCGCGCCCTGCGCCATCAAGGAAATGGACGCCCCGGTGACGGAAAGCAGCTCCGTGGACAATGCGCACAGCCGCGCCGGGATCTGGCCGGCTTCGGCGCCACGGATGCTCGCCAGGACCGACTGCGCCACGTGCGCCGGGTCGCTCGGGTGCTGGCCTGCCAGGTCACCCCACCTCCGCCCGTCGTCGAACACCGGTCAATCATTTCACGCGGTGCCCACCAGGCCGCACAAGTCCGGAATCCGAATCTCTCGGTATCCCGTGTCGGCCGTACCAAACCGGACCACCGTCAGACGGACCCACCGTTAGATCAACGTGCGATCGGGTAGCGCGGATTCATGCCAGAACCGCAGCAGTCCCGGGAGACCATCCCGGCGCAGGACGAGAGCAACCGGCGCGGTCCGGACAATCCGCTCGAACTCGGCGAGGCCGGATGGCGGCAGACTCTCAAGCGCAGCATGAAGAAGTTCTCTCGCGACCGGTGCAGCATGACCGCGGGAAGCCTGGCCTACCACTGGTTCCTGGCGCTCTTTCCGGCGCTGATCGCGGTACTCGGCATCACCAGCCTGCTGCGCCTCGGCGCCGGCACGATCAAGCACCTGGTCAACGGGCTGAACACGGCGCTGCCGCCCGGCGCGTCCGGCGTGTTCACTGACGCGGTCAACTCGGCGACATCACGTTCCTCGGCCGCTTCGCTTACTGCCCTGATCATCGGTGTCGTGATCGCGCTGTGGAGTGCGTCCGCCGGCATGGCGGCATTGCAGATCGGCTTGAACGTCGCGTACGAGGTGACCGAGGATCGCAAGTTCGTGGCCACCCGGCTGCGCTCCTTCCCCCTGATGGCGGCCACCGCCCTGTTCGGCGGAGTCGCCGCGGTGCTGCTGGTGTTCGGCGCGCCGCTGGGCCACGCGATCGAAGGGCACGTGGGAGTGGCCGGATCGGCGTTCGTGGTGGTCTGGACGATCGTGCGCTGGGCCGCCACGCTCATCGTCGTGTCGCTGCTGTTCTCGGTGTACTACTACTACGCGCCGAACCGGCCCACCCCGCGCTGGCAGTGGGTGAGCCCCGGCGGTCTGGTGGGCACCGCGATCTTCTTGCTCGCCTCGCTCGGATTCTCTTTCTACGTCGCCAAATTCGGCTCGTACGGAAAGACGTACGGAGCATTCGCCGGGGTCGTGATCCTGATCTTGTGGCTTTATCTGGCGGCTATCGCGGTGCTGATCGGAGCGGAGATCAACGCCGAGGCGGAACGCGAGGCGGCAGTGCAGGGCGGCGACCCGGAAGCGCGGGCCGGCGCGGCCGAGGTGGACCGGCTTTAGCGGCGCTGGATCTTCAGCCGAACCGGTTCATTACCCGCACTGCATCGAATACAGGTTTCCGGAAGCGGTCGCGGCTGCCGCATTCGTCGAGGGCACGGTCGCGCTCACCTGAACCTTCGCCACCACCTGCTTCATGTTGCCCCAGGAACACGGCATCGCCTGGAAGTTATCGCTCAGCGTGTACTTGTGCTGACCGGAGAAGGTGAAGTGGTCGGTGCGGGTACTCGGTCCGTAGGGGCCGTTCTCGGTGATCGTCACGGCCACGTTCACCGTCGCGGTCCCACTCGTGGCCGCGTCAACGACGACGGTCGCTGTAGCGGACCTCGCCGCGGTGAAGGTGAGGCTGGCGATCGAGAGAGACGTGACGGCGGTGACCGGGGCGGGTGAACTAGCAGACACCTGAACCACCTGAGCCGGCGAATTCGACGGGCTCGGGCTGGGCGCCGCACTGGCGGCCGCGCTCGGTCCTGCGCTCATCGCGGGCGCCTGCGCGCCGGTCTCCACGGCGAGCGAGGGCGGCGGCGGGGTCTTCGGCGCGGAGCCCGAGAAGGTGCCGCTGATCAACGCGATGGCGAGCAGTAGCACGGCCACCGGCACGCCCACGGCCACCGCTCTGAGCCACCAGGTCGTCAGTACGCCGCGCCGCATCGCGCGCCGGCCGTTGCCCTTGGGCAGTACGCCCCACGCTTCGCGGGGTATGCCACCGGACCTCGTCGCGGCCGTCGGAGAATCCGCGGTGTCTTGCAGTTCGCTGTGCAGCGCGGGGGAACGGGTGATCAGTGCAGTGGGACGGCGGCGCCCCTCGCGGTCGCCGCGCTCGATGCGCACCGACCGCGGCCTACGCAGCGTCCGGGCGCAAAGGGCGAGCCGTTCGTGTCCGCGCTCGCGCCATCCGGCCCCGAATTGCTGGGCCGCGGCCTCGAGTTCGGCCAGCATCTCCGCCGCGACGCCGCCGCGCTCCCAGCGTTCCACCGGTGCGTGGCGCGACTCGGCCAGCGCCGTGTAAATGTTCTGCGCTACTCCGTGCAGCTTCTCCGCGCCGTGATGCGTGGTTCCGACGTCCCGGCCGGAGATCCGGCCCGAAGTGAGGCAGAGCGCGAACAATTCGGGCACTGCGGCCAGGTCGAACGCGATCGCGCCGCCGAGGTCGTCGGCGGCCGAACCGGTGATCCTGGGGCGTACGGCCAGTCCCGCGCCGACCACGACGCATTCTCCGCCCCGGCCGACGATGATTTCGCTCGGTTCGAGCTGGCGATGCGCGACACCGCGCCGATGTAAGGCGTCGAGCGCGACCAGTACGTCGCTGACCACGGTCGCAGCTGCCTGCGCGTCAAGGCTGCGGCCACCTCGGGACTGGGTCAGCAGTTCGGAGAGCGGCACGCCGGGAAAGTGCCTGCGCACGGTCGCCACGATGCGTCCGCCGGCGTCCATGATGTAGCTGAGCGGCTCGGCCACCCGGGGCTCCCCGAGGGCTGCCATCGCCGCGCACTCGGCGCGATAAGCCTGCTGAAACCCGGAGTCGAGGACCAGCTCGTCCGGCAGGCAGTGCATCACGGACAGCACGCCGCGCTCGTCCCTGACCACCACGAGACCGCCCGCGCTCGGCGCCGCCGCGGCAGTCTGGTGCGGCGGGCGTCCGGAATCGTTTCCGGTGCCTATCAGGTGCGGAGTCGCGCCAATGCCCACGGTTACCTCCCCAGAGCGCGTGCCATAGCATCGTCTTTACAGGCGGCGATGTCTAGTATTCCGTACGCATTCACTCGATCGGGTGGCGCGCATCTACATTATGGCGTCTGCGTATGAGCGTTAACCAGAAAATGCGCGAACTCGTGACCTGTGGGGTGTTTGCACAGGTGGGCCTGTATATCAGAAGCCGGATTCGTGGTCGGAAAGCCGGTTATTGATGATTAAGGTGTAGACCATTGTTGGAAAAAGTTCGGTCGCCGCGGCGGGTGTTGATCCCGCCGGGGCAGCGAACTTAACCGGTATTTTCGGCTTAAGACTTCAGCCGCAGCGCCAAGGTGAGCGCCAACCCTAGGCTGAGCGCCGGCGCATCGTCGTCCGGGCGTCCGGGACCCGGCAGGTCGCCGCGGCCCTCCACCGAATTTGTGGTTTCCCCGGCCTCCCGGCTTATGACAGTAAACTTATTCCGCTCCGGCTCCGTGGCGCGCAGCGCAGGGTATTCCCGTTCCCCGATCATCCCCGTCCGCCTTCTCAGTCGTCCGTCTCGAGGATGGCCAGGCGCCGGGTGACCCGGGTCAGCGCGACGTACAGATCGCTGTCACCGCGCACGGGATCTGCCGCGATGGCGTCCGGATCGACGACGAGTACGGTATCGAACTCCAGCCCCTTGGCCTGCCGAACCGGCAGAACCACCGTGCGGCATTCGAGATCCGGGTCCGGTCCGTACGCCGCGTCAGGCACGGCGGCCAGCACGGCTTCGGCGAGCTGCGCGGCGCGGTCCGCCGGCACGATCACCGCGAGCCTGCCCTCGCCGACCCCTTGGGCCTCGCGCGCCGCGACCTCACCGAGCCTGGCCGGCAGCTGCGCGGCCGGGACGGATTCCCGCCACGGTTCGATCCCTGATTCGCGAACGGAGCGCGGCGGTTCGAGCGCCGGGTTGATCCGCGCCAGGACCTTGGCCGCCACGGCCATCACCTCGGCCGGGGTGCGGTAGTTCACCGTCAGCTGGGCCAGCCGCCAGCGATCGCCGACGTAGGGTTCGAGCACCTTGCCCCACGAGTCGGTGCCGGCCAAATCCCCGGTCTGCGCCACGTCTCCGACGATCGTCATCGATCGGCTCGGGCAGCGGCGCATCAGCACTCGCCAAGCCATCGCGGAAAGCTCCTGCGCCTCGTCCACGATGACGTGACCGAAGGTCCAGGTGCGGTCGGCGGCGGCTCGGTCGGCGACGGTGAGGTAGCCGCGGAAGTCCTGTTCGTCGGCGAGGTGCTCCGCGGTCACGAAGTCGGTGACGGTCACCAGGTCATCCTTGCGGTCCTCGATGTCCGGCAGCGCCGAGCCGGCGAGGATGTCGAGCACGCCCTGCGCGTAAGCCACCTGACGCTCCCGGCGTCGGCGCTCCTCCTCTTCCGCGCGGTCGTCGGAGAGACCCAGCAACTCGGCGGCCTCGTCGAGCAGCGGCACGTCGGCTACGGACCAGCCGCCGTCGCTCCCATCGGCCGCGCTGCGCTCGGCTTCGCCCAAGTCAGCCTCGCTCGAATCAGAGCTGCTCGAATCAGCCTCGCTCGAATCGATACTGCGCTCGCGGAGTAACGCGGCCTGCTCGTCCGGCGTGAGGAGCCCGGCCGCGGCCTCTTCCAGCAGGTCGCGATCGGCGAACAGATCGGCAAGTAGCCGCTGCGGCGTCAGCTCCGGCCAAAGCCAGTCCAGCGCGGCTTGCACGGCCGGCTCCTCGGCCAGTCCGCGCCGGATCTGCGCGGCGTCCCGGCGGCTCAGCAGTTCCTCTTCCAGCGGGGCCTCGCCCAGGTCGCCGAACTGCCGCAGATCCCGCTCGATCTCGGCGACCAGCTCGCGGGTCAACTCGCCGAACGGGTCCTGATTCAGCCGCCGCACCACCTGCTCGGTCAGCGCGTCGAGGATCCGGTCGACCAGAGCGGGCCTGGCGACGTTGTGCGGTTCCAGCGAGCCGCGGGCAAGCTCGCGCGCTTCGGCGCAGGTCTCGCGATCGAGCCGGTAGAGCACGTGATCGATCTCGACCTCCAGCTCCTCCTGCGGCACTCGCTGCCGGGCCCGCAGGGCGGCGGCCAGCACGTCCGCCATGACCGCGCGTCCCTTGATCTCGCCGGTCCGCGTCGCCTCCGCACGGTCGGCGACGACACCGGGAAAGAGCTCGCCGAGGGTGCGCAACACCGCGCTGGTCTCGCCGAGCGAGGGCAGCACGTGCGAGATGTACCGCAGGAAGGTCGGATTCGGGCCGACGATCAACACCCCGCGCCGGGCCAACCGCTCGCGGTGGGTGTAGAGCAGGTACGCGGCGCGGTGCAGCGCGACTGCGGTTTTCCCGGTGCCAGGGCCGCCCTGCACGACCAGGACGCCGGGCAGGCCGGCCCGGATCGCATGGTCCTGTTCTGCCTGGATCGTCTCGACGACGTCACGCATCCGCCCGGTCCGGTTGGCGGTGACCGCGGAGAGCAACGCCCCCTCGCCGACGAGGCCTTGCGCCGCACCGGCCGCGTCACGTTCGCCGTCCAGGGCGTCGAGGTCGAGCACGTCATCATCGAGCCCTGTGACGGTGCGCTGCCGGGTCTTGATGTGCCGGCGACGCCGGACACCGAGTGGAGCGGCGGCGGTGGCGATGTAGAACGGACGGGCCGCCGGGGCGCGCCAGTCGATCAGCAGTGGCTCATAGTCGTCGCCCTCATCACGGATGCCGAGTCGGCCGACGTAGCGCCGCTCGCTCGGGTCGGCGGGCAAACCGTCGCCGGTGGCGTTTTTACCGCGGTCGGCCGGGCCGAAGTCGAGTTGGCCGAAGCACAGCCCGTCCTCGGCGGCGTCCAGCTGAGCGAGCCGGTCGGCCTGCTCGGAGGCGGCGATGTCGCGCTCGGTGCGGCTTTGCCGGGTGCCTCCTTCCTGCCGCAGTACCTGCGCGAATCGGCCCGCGGCGCGCTCGCGCAAGGCGTCGAGCCGGTTGTAGAGCATGGTCACGTATTCCTGCTCGCGGGCGATTTCGGCGGATCCGCTTGACAAGACGCCTCCCAGGTCCCTACTGTATGAAGTAGCCGGAGATCCGGCTTACTCTGTGCTGCGCGCAAACATGCGCGGTTGGCCACTCTAGCGCACTTCGCGCACGCATTCAATGACGTGATTCATCCTCAACGGCGCTGCCATCTCGAAGGCACCGTTCGTCTGGCGGATTCTGCTCAGTCCCGGCGTTCGCGGCAGAACGACTAGGGCGCGGACGGCTACTTGCCGTCCGCGCCCTAGTCGTATCAGTTACCTGCTATGCGGTTACCTGCTAACTGCGGCTAACAGGCTCCGTTGTCGGTCCAGACGTTCTGCGAGTTGTTGCCGGGGATGTCGCCTTGGGTCCACCACTTCGCAGTCCACTTGTGACCGTTGTAGCTGACCACGGCCCCGCCGGTGTACGCGGTCGTGGACACCCACGCGGAAGCAGAACACGTGCCGCCTCCGCCGCTCGACGCGGACGGGCTCGGGTTACCGCCGCCTCCGCTGCACGCGCCGTTGTCGGTCCACACGTTCTGCGAGTTGTTGCCGGGGATGTCGCCCTGTGTCCACCACTTCGCAGTCCACTGATGGCCGTTGTACGAGACCACCGCGCCGCCGTTGTATGCGGTCGTCGACACCCACGCCGGAGCCGAGCAGCTACCGCCGCCAGTACCGCCGGTCGGGCTCGCGCTCGGCGTGCTGGACGGAACCGTGGTGGGCGGGGTCGCGCCGGCGAACTGGGTGGTGTACTTCGTGAAGTCCCAGCTGTTCTGCGGCACGCTGCTGCACGAACTCGACGTGGTGCCATTGTTGTCCGGCGGGGTGCACTGCCGGTCGCGGTTGACGTCCCAGAAGGTGTACCTGCCGAGGTGGTTGTTCTCGACATAGCTGAGCACGCTCTGGAAATCCGACTGGTAGAAGTACTCGCCGGAGTCCGAGCGCCCGTTCATCATCGAGATGCCCTCGTGCGCGTACGCAGTCGCGCTGTCCCAGCCCATGTGCGTCTCGAGCAGGCTGTGGAAGGCGTCGAGCGCCGCGGTCTGCGACGAGGCCCCGTTGAACCCGCCGTCGAACGGCATGATCGAGAAGCTGGCCGGGGTGAAGCCGAGCGACTTGGACTCGTCGAGCAGCAGGCCGCCGAAGTAGCCGGTGCCGGAGGTGGTACCCGGCATGGTCACGGTGACGATCAGACCCGGGTTGTTGCGCTGCAGGATCTGCGCCGCGCCCAGCTCGTTCGCGATCGCCGTGCTGTTCTCGTACTCCGGCTCTTCCAGGTCGAAGTCCATCGCGTGGATCGAGTACTTACTGACCACCTGCTGGTACGCGGCGGCGGTTGCGGCCGGGGTCCCGCAGTCCTGGCCCAGCTTCGTGCCGCCATAGCCGCCGATGGAGACCGAGACGTCACCGCCCTTGGCCCGGATCCCGTTGATCAGATTGCCGACCGAGGTGTCCGAGGAAACCGGGTCGCTGGTGTTCCAGGCCGGGGTGCAGCCGCCGGCGTCGAGGATGAAGGCGAGTTCGAAGGCCTTCTGCCCGGTCGCGTCCATGATGGTGCCGGGGTCAGGCGTGGCGGAGTCATTGACGTAGAGGTACGGCGCGGAGGCGTACCAGTTGCTCGACAGCGCGGTGGTCGCCGCGTTGCTCGACGTGGCCAGCGCGAAGGTCGTGCCGGTGGCGATCCCGACCGCAGCCACCGCGCCCAGCGCCGCGAATTGCTTCCTTCTCAAGGACTACTCCTGTTCACGTTCGCCGCCCGTGGGCTGCGCGACGTGGGCACGGCGCAGTCGGGCGGAGGGGAGCGAGGCGGACCGGGGCGCCGTCCGGTCCGAACCGCGTGGCGGTCCGAGCGTCAATCGGCCGGGCGCGCGGGCAGGGGAGAGATGCCGCCGCGCGTGATCCGGGGATTAATACAGTGGACTAGACCAATTGGCAGGTCAAGAGTTCGGGGCGGGCATTTTCCCGTCAATACCCGCGCCGTTTTCCCGATCTACCTGGGCATCATGCCTGCTGCTCGCCGCGCAGAGGTCTAGAGCGCCGCGCCGATAACGCCTCGTTGAGCTTCACTTAGGGCGCGGTCGCGCCGCCGTGCACGGGAGCTATGGAGGCGCGGGTGATCAGCGCCGTCCGGCCACAGCAGTTCGAGGGCCATCGGCACGCTCGAATTCCGCTGTGGCCGGCCAAGGCATGGTGTAAGGACGCGGAAACCCGTCCGGGTCGCGCCACCTGAATTTGCGCAGGGCCGTCGCGGTCAGGAGCCGCGCTTGACCGCCTCGGACAGCCGCGCCGCCGCCTCGACCACGGCCTCACCGTGCAACTTGCCGGGCTGACGAGTCAGCCGCTCGATCGGTCC
>NZ_DATNGK010000131.1:0-5599 GCF_035605935.1 Actinocrinis sp.
GGAATCACCGGCTGGTCGGGATCGACCGAGCGGCCCGACTTCAGGATCTTGCCGGGCGCGTACATCGCCGAGCTGCCGCCGTCGACCGCGGTCGGATCCACGACCGACCAGGTCTGCGTCGCAAGGTCGAGCACCCGGCTGACGATCGGAGCCTCGGTCGTGGCGGCGGCGAGCACGCGCCCGTCGCCCAGCACGAACATGTGCGGGTAGTACGGGAAGCTCATGCTCGCGCCCGTGAGCTGCGTCCACGAATCGAGCTGCGGGTCGTAGATTTCCGGGATGGTCGCGACGCATCCGGCACAATCGATCTCGCCGGCGCTCACGAGCATGCGTCCGTCCGGAAGCGCGGTGACGGTCGGATACCAGCGGCCGACGGCCATCGGCGCGACGCGCGACCACGTGCGCGTCGCCGGGTTGAAGAGATTCGTGTCGCGCAGTCCAACGTGGGCGCCGTTGTGTCCGCCGGCGACCAGCGCTCTGCCGTCGGGCAGCAGGCAGTGGCCGCCGCAGAACATGTTGGTCAGGCTGTTCGGGACCGAGGTGAACACGCCGGTCGCGGGATTCCACAGGCGCGCCTGGTTGCCGAAGTCCTGCCCATCCCAAGCGAGAATCTCACCGGTCGCAAGCAGGTTCGCGTGCACCGCGACGATCGGCCAGTTCACCGGCGCGGCCCACTGGCCCGAGCTGGTGCCGGTCGGCGTCCCGACCGAGACGGACACCGCGGTGCTCGTGGCGCTGTTGCCGGCCAGGTCGGTCGCCGTAGCCCACAGGACATGGCTGCCGGGAATGGCGGTCGCCGTGTCCCAGGCGACGCTGTAGGGCGCCGTGGTGACTGGCGAGCCGAGCGGCGAGCCGTCGAGCATGAATTGCACCGACGCGACGCCCACGTTGTCGGCCGCGTTGGCCGAAACCGACACCGTGTTGGCGACGCTGGCGCCGGTGGCAGGCGAAGTGAGGGTGACGGTCGGCGGCACGGTGTCGCCCGGCGGCGGCGGAGGCGGGGGCGGCGGGGTCGTCCCCACGTCGGCGGCCACGGGCGTGGTCATGTCGACCTGGATCTCGGTCGGGCTGAGCGCGCGGTTGTAGATGCGCACTTCGTCGATCAGTCCCGCGAAGTACTCGGTCGGATAGGCGTCCCCGCCGATCTGCAGCGTGGCCGTCGTGGGCGCCAAGGGCGAGGTCTGCGTCTGGCTCGCCACTTGGACGCCGTTGACGAAAAGCCGCACCACCGAGCCGTCGAAGGTCGAAGCGAGATGCGTCCAGGTGTTCACCGGCAGCACCGACGGGCCGAAGGTGTTCTGGTTGCCCGTGGCCCAGGTGCCTCCGATGCTCGGGCGATTGCCGTTGTCGGTGGAAGCCATGAGGTAATAGCCATCCACGTTCTTGTCGACGATCGCGCGCCATCCGGTAGGCGCCGTCGTCGGGAAGATCCACGCTTCAAGACTCATCGCCGTCGTCAGGCGCAGCGACGGCGCATCCGGGATCGTGACCTGCGCACTGGTGCCGTTGAACACCAGCGCGCTGCCGAACTTGCCGGTCGTCCAGGTCGTTCCACTGGCGGCGCCGTTGTTGTACTGCCCGGAAGCGTCGCGGATCGCCGTCCCCGACCCTTCATCGAATCCATAGGAGGCGACCAGGCCGGTCGTATCCCGGGCCGGGGTGGTGACGGTGACGATCGTCGACCAGGCGCTCAGATTGCCCGCGGCATCCGTGGCGCGTACCCAGTACTGATAGGTTGTCGATGGCGTCAGCCCGGTGTCGCTGTAGCTCGTGCCGGTGGGCGTTGCGATCGTTACCCACGCGGTGCACCCGGCGCCCAGACAGCGCTGCAGGATATAGCCTGTCACCGCCACGTCGTCTGTCGAGGCCGTCCAGCTGAGGTTGACCTGGGTGGGGCCGACCGCGGTGCCCGCGAGCCCGGTGGGTACCGTCGGCGCCAGGACATCCAGGGATTGGGCCGTGGTCGCGCTGCCGACATTGGAATAGAGACCGAGGTTTCCGGCCGCGTCGGCGGCGCGCACGCGGTAGCTGTAGCTCGTGTTCGCGGTGAGGCCGGTATCGCCGAGGCTCGTGCCCGTCGGCGTGGCGATCTGCGCGAAAGTCGTGCAGCCGCTGCCCGCGCAGCGCTCCACGCGATACCCGGCGACGCCGACGTTGTCGCTGGCGGCGCCCCACGCGAGATTGACCTGGGTGGAGCCGGAGGCCGTGGCGGTCAGCGTGCCGGGCGCGCTCGGGGCGATGGTGTCGAGCGGGGTGCCGCCGCCGACGCCGGTGCCCATGTCGGCCTGGATCTCCGCAGGGGTGAGGGCGCGGTTATAGATGCGCACCTCGTCGATGGTGCCGTTGAAGTCGTACCCCGACGCCCCGGGACGGTGCCCGATGTTCACGTTGAGCGGGGAGTTCTGCTGCGTGGCGCTGACCGTGCCCACGAGCGTGCCGCTGTCCAGAACGCCGTTCAGATACACATCGAGCGTGCGCGCGGCCGCGTCGTAGACTCCGGTGACGTAGTACCACTGACTGGCCTGCAGCGGGTTGGTGCCATACCGGAACATGCCGCCGCCGGAGGCATCAGTGAGCTTGAAGCCGATGGTGCGCGGACCGGTGTCGACGGTGGTGTCGAGCTGGAAGCCGAGCTCGCCGCTGGTGCGCTTGGAGACCACGGCGGCATCGTCGGCGGGGAAAGCCGCGGGGCGGATCCAGGCGCTGATGGTCATGCTGCCGGTGATCTGCAGCGTCGGGCCGTTGCCCAGGTCGACGTATGCGCCGCTGCCGCTGACCACCACGGCACTGCCGAACTGACCCGCGGTGGTGCGCGTGGCGCCGTTGAGCGTGCCGGTGTTGCCGTTACCCGAGGCATCGGCGGTCGTCGCGCCGGAGGCTTCGCTGAAAGCGTATGCCGCGACCGGGCCGCTGGCCGTCGCCGTGGTGGCGCTGGCGAAATTGGAATAGGCGCCGAGATTTCCGGCGGCGTCCGCCGCGCGGACCTGATACGTGTAGCTCGTATTCGGCGCGAGGCCGGTGTTGCTGAAGCTCGTTCCCGTCGGCGTGGCGATCTGCACGAACGCGCTGCAGCCGCTTCCCGCGCAGCGCTCGACGCGATAGCCAGTGACGCCGACGTCGTCGGTCGACGCGGCCCAGGTCAGGTTGATCTGGCCGCTGCCGGCGGAGGTGGCGGTCAGGCCCGTTGGCGCAGTGGGGGGCGATAGATCCGGCGCAGGCGTCGTCGCCGAGGCCACCGGGGAGTAGCCGCCGAGGTTCCCGGCGCCATCGAGCGCGCGCACTCGGTAGCTGTAGCTCGTGCCGGCGGCAAGTCCGGTGTCGCCGAAGCTCGTCCCGGCAGGTGCGGCGATCTGCGCGAAGGCGCTGCAGCCGCTACCCGCGCAGCGCTCCAGCTGATACCCGAGGACCCCGACGTTGTCGGTGGCCGCGCTCCAGCTCAGGTTGATCTGCGTGCTGCCTGCTGCCGTGGCCGAGAGGCCGCTCGGCGCGGTTGGGGCCGTGGTGTCGGGGGCGGCGAGCGTGGTCGCGGAAGCGACGCTCGAGTACGGGCCGAGGTTCCCCGCGGCGTCGATGGCGCGCACGCGGTAGCTGTAGCTCGTGCTGGCGGTCAGTCCGGTGTTGTTGAACGTCGTGCCGCTGAGCGTGAAGATCTGGCTGAACGTCGTGCACCCGCTTCCCTGGCAGCGTTCCACCCGATAGCCGGTCACGCCGACGTTGTCGGTCGCGGCCGTCCAGGAGAGATTGATCTGCGTCGCGCTCGCCGCGGTGGCCGACAACGCCGGCGGCGCGCTGGGCGGCGCGGTATCGCTCACCGGCGGCGTGACGCTGCTCACCGGCGTGGCCATGTCGCTCTGGATTTCGGCCGCGCTGAGCGCCCGGTTGTAGATGCGCACCTCGTCGATGAGACCCGCGAAGAACTCGCTCGGATAGGAGTCGGCGCCGATCTGCAGCGTGGCGGTCGTGGTCTTCAGCGGCGCGGTCTGCGCCTGGCTCGCCACCTGCACCCCGTTGACGAAGAGGCGCGTCGCCGACCCGTCGAAGGTCGCCGCGAGGTGCGTCCAGGTGTTCACCGGCACTACCGAAGGGCCGAACAGGTTCTTGTTGCCATCGGTCCATGTGCCGCCGACGCCCGGACGATTGCCGTTGTCGGTGGAGGCCATGATGTAGTAGCCGTCCACGTTCTTGTCGACGATCGCGCGCCAGCCGGTCGGGGCTCTCGTCGGGAAGATCCACGCTTCCAGCGTCATGCCCGTGGTCAGCTGCAGCGACGGCGCGTTCGGCACCGTGACCTTCGCGCTGGTGCCGTTGAATACGAGCGCATTGCCGAACTTGCCGGTGGTCCAGGTCGTGCCGCTGGAGGTGCCGTTGTTGTTCTGCCCGGAGGCGTCGCGGATCGCGGTGCCCGTCCCTTCGTCGAATCCATATGCCGCGACCAGGCCGGTGGTGGTCTGCGCGCGCACAGAGCCGGCGAGCAGCAGGACGAGCCACACGACGATGAACGGTACGGATATGGATCGCGGCATGCGCGCTGCCCTTGAGGAATACGCGAGCCGAGGTCTCACGCTTCGTTTTGTTTCATTGAACAATCGGACCGGCGCGCCTCCCTGCCGCTTACCCGCGCACCCCGTTCTAGTACCGCGCGCGAATCATGCCACCAACTTTCTTTCAATGGTGTTACACAGATGTCGCTTTTTCTTACACTTCACGTTCCAGTGACGTGCCCGCCACTGTGATTGGGCTAGCGTGGCAGTCGTCCGGAGCTTCCCGCTGGCGCGGGGGCTCAGTGATCCTTGACTGCGGATTCGCCCCAGCGGTATTCGACTGCCGGGGCGCAGCCGCGCGCCTTCGCCGCGTAGCGTGCAACCGTGTCGGCTCCGAGCGTGCCGTGCTCCACGACGTCGAGCGGGAGGCGCCCGTCCGGGTCGACGCGCTGGCGCTTTCGGCTCAGGGTACCCGAGGCGCGCGTTTCGATCTCGATCTCCTCGCCGGGGGGGAAGCCGGCGCCGAGGGCGATGAAGCGGTTGCCGTAGAGCGAGATCAGCTCGAGCGAGATGGAGCAGGAGCCGTCGCGTGCGGCGATGGGGTACGGAACCACGCGGGCGAACGCAGTCGTGTTCTGGTCCTCGGAGGCGACGGCGACCCACCAGGCGGCGCCGCGCGGGTAGGGCCCGAGATCGAGCTCGATGTCGTCGCGCAGCGCCGGGACCACTTCGGTGAAATCGCGGCCGAAGCCCTTGGTCCACACGCCGAAGGCGTGACCTTCGGGCAGGCCCTTCACCCGGAGACGATACTTCACCGCGTCCCCGCTTGCGCTGCGCGCGCTTTCGACCAATTCGAGGCTTACGCCCGGGGTGGCGCGGCGCGGGTCGAGCGTGCTGCTGCTATGCCGTGCATCGGCAGCCCCGGACCAGGCGAGCGCAAGCGCGGCGAGCGCGACTCGCCAGGCCATCGCTACTGGAGCTGCACGATCGACGCCACCGAGGGCACGCCGTTCGTGTTCAGGATGAAGAGCATGTAGTGCCCGGGCGGCGCGAGGTTGGCGTTGGCGGGAGTTTGCACGCTCAGGGTTCCAGCGGCTGCACTGAATTGTAGCGGCACG
>NZ_DATNGK010000132.1:0-7994 GCF_035605935.1 Actinocrinis sp.
CGCCGAACCCCTCTATCGCACCGACTTCGGTCTGTCCGACCTGCCGCGCATCCGCCAAGCCGTAGCCGGCTGCGCCACCGCTCAGCACGTCGCCCCGCCTCGCGTGGACGACCTGGTCCTGGTCGCGAACGAGCTGGCCTGCAACAGCATCAAGCACGGCGGTGGTTCCGGCACGCTGTGCATGTGGCACGACGGCGGCGAGCTGGTCTGCGAGGTGCACGACCGCGGCCTGATCACGGATCCGCTGGTCGGCCGGCGCAAGCCGAATCCGGAGGGCGGCGGCGGCGCCGGGCTGTGGATCGCCAACCTGCTGTGCGACCTGGTTCAGATCCGGTCCACTCCGCAGACCGGAACCACGGTGCGCGTTCACGTGGAGGCGTCCGGCAATCAGAACTCAACCTTCTGACTGGCAGGCCACGAGTGCGATTGCGGCAAAGCGATCCCCGCGCTCCCGGATTCCGGCGCGTGCGCCACGGCCGCGGATTCCGATACTTCGACGTTCATGGGGCGCCGGTCACCGACCGCGAAGTGCGCCGGCGCTTCGAACAACTCGTCATTCCCCCGGCTTGGCGTGACGTCTGGATCTGCCCATGGCCGACCGGCCACATCCAGGCGACCGGAACCGACGCCGCCGGCCGGCGTCAGTACCTCTACCATCCCCGCTTCCGTGAGCAGCAGGAGCAGGCGAAACACGAGCATGTGCTGGAAATGGCCGCGCGCCTGCCGATGGCTAGGGAACGCATCAGCGCGGACCTCGTTCGGCGCGGCCTGGTGCGCGACCGCGTCCTGGCCTGCGCCGCGCGGCTGCTCGACTTCGGCTTCTTCCGCGTCGGCTCCGATCAATACGCCCAGACGAACGGAACGTACGGCCTGACCACGGTCCTGTGCCTGCACGTCGACTGCCAGAACCGTGAGACGGTCGCCTTCGACTATCCGGCCAAGGGCGGCAAACGCCGCGTTACCGCGATCGTGGACGAACCGACCCGCAAGACAATCGCCGCTCTTTTGCGCGAGCGCGGGACCGAGGAGCGGCTACTGGCCTACCGCGAGCGCGGCAACCAGTGGCACGAGGTGCACAGCGACGAGCTCAACAGCTACCTCAAGGAAATCTGCGATCTGGACGTCTCCGCGAAGGACTTCCGCACCTGGCACGCCACCGTCCTGGCCGCGGTCGCCCTAGCCGTGTCGACGCAGGCGGCACGCACCTCGCCGACCGCGCGCAAGCGGGCCGAAGTGCGCGCGGTCAAAGAGGTCGCCGAATATCTCGGCAACACCCCGGCCGTGTGCCGCGCCTCCTATATCAACCCGCGCGTCATCGAACTCTACGAAGAGGGCCACACCATCGCGCCCGCGCTCACCTCACTCGGCGCGGAACAGAGCTTCGGGCAGCCGGCCACGCAGGGCGCGATCGAGCGGGCTGTACTCGACCTGCTGACTAGCCACTAGTGTGACGCGCCTCCGGGGTTTCACGATCACCGGTTCCGGTTATTCGCACCGCGCTATGACTCCACCTACTGCTTCCGCTTCCGGCGGCGTACCGCCGGCCACCGACGTTCCGGTCGAGGTCGTGAGCGCGGCCGCGTTCACCGTGCCCACTGACAGCCCCGAGGGCGACGGCACGCTGACCTGGGACTCCACCACGATGGTCATCGCGCGCGCCTGCGCCGCCGGGGTCACCGGCATCGGCTGGACCTATGGCCTCGCGGCCGTGGCGAATGTGATCACCGACAAGCTGGCCGACGTCGTACGCGGATGCAGCGCGCTCGACGTTCCGGCAGCCAACGACGCGATGTGCCGCGCCGTGCGCAACGCCGGCAAGCCCGGTCTCGTCGCGATGGCTATCTCAGCGGTCGACATCGCGCTCTGGGACCTGAAAGCCCGAGTGCTCGGGGTGCCGCTGGTACGCCTACTCGGTGCGGCGCGTCCCGACGTGCCCGTATACGGCAGCGGCGGCTTCACCACCTACGACGACAAGCAACTTGAGGAACAGCTGCGGTTCTGGGTCGAGGAGCAGCGCATCCCACGCGTCAAGATCAAGATCGGCGAGTCCTGGGGCCGCGATGAGCGTCGCGACCTGGCCCGCGCCGAGTTCGCCCGGGAACTTGTCGGCGACGACGTGGAGTTCTACGTGGACGCGAACGGCGGCTACACGCGCAAGCAGGCGATCCGGGTCGGACAGGCGCTCGCCGACCTGGACGTGACCTGGTTCGAGGAACCGGTCAGCTCGGATGATCTGGTCGGTCTGCACGAAATCCGCAACGCGATCAGCCCGGATGTGGCGGCCGGCGAATACGGTTACGACCTGCCTTACTTCGCCCGGATGGTGAGCGCGGACGCGGTCGACTGTTTGCAGGCCGACGTGACCAGGTGCGGCGGCATCACGATCTGGCAGCGTACTGCGGCGCTCGCCGAAGCACTTGGTCTGCAGATCTCAGGGCACTGCGCCCCGCATGCGCACGCGGCCGTCGCCGCCTCGGTGCCGAATTTGCGCCACCTGGAGTGGTTCCACGACCACACTCGGATCGAGTCAATGTTCTTCGACGGCACGCTCGACCCGAAGGGCGGCGCGATCAGTCCGTGCGAGAACACGGCTCCCGGCCTCGGCCTCGAGCTGCGCAGCGCCGTGGCGAACCGGTACCGCGTGGCGTAACGCCCACGGCGGCCGGTCCGCCCCGCCGCTCTACCGCCTCTGCCCCTGCCCGTCCTTCACTTCAGCACCCTCGTCATTGTTCTCCGCATCACCCGAGCCCGTGTCCTGCACGTCCTCGGGCCGAACACCGATGCCGCCGGACTCCATCGAATCCGCGTCCGACGCCTTAGCCACCGCCTGCCGTGCGTCATCGAGCACTTCGCGCAGGTGATCGCTCTCCTGCTGCATCTCGCCCGCGCGCTGCCATTCGCCGCGAATCTGCTCGTCAGCGGCGCCTTCAATGCCACCATGCTTCGCCTCGGGCGTTCCCGCGTCCTCGAGATGCGGTAATTCCTCGTCATTCGCAGGCGCAGTGCCGCTCGCGGACGGAGTGCTGGTTTCTTCAGACACATTGCCTCCTCGTTCGTGCAGGCCGGACGAAGCCGGGTACCCGGTCACGTGATCCGCACGCGCGAGCTGATCGGAGGAACCGATGTCCGCACCGGATGATCTACGCCACCGAGTCGGTGACCTGCTCAAAGAGCACGGCCAGACCTTCGCCGACGAGGCCGGGGTGCGGCTGCGTGACACCCCCGGACCGCTCTACCAACTCCTCGTCGTATGCGTGGTGTCCTCAATCCGCATCCGCGCCAACATCGCCATAGCCGCCGCGCGCGAACTGTTCGCCGCTGGCTACCGATCCCCGGCGCACATGCTGCACGCGACCTGGCAACAACGCGTCGACGCCCTAGGCCGCGCGCATTACAAGCGGTACGACGAGAGCACCGCGACCGCTTTGGGCGACGGCGCGCAGCTCATCCTCGACCGCTGGCATGGCGACCTGCGCAAGCTGCGCGCCGAGGCCGGGCACGACCCGCGTCGCATCCGCGAACTGCTCCAGGAAGTCCCGCGCATCGGACCCGTCGGCGCCGAGATCTTCTGCCGCGAAGCCCAGGGTCTTTGGCCCGAACTGCGCCCGACTTTCGACAAGCGGGCCACCCGGGGAGCCGCAAAGGCCGGGCTGCCGACCGATCCGCACGAACTCGCCGCGCTCGTCGCTGAGCAGGACCTTCCTCGGCTCGCCGCCGCCCTCGTGCGCGCCACGCTGTGACTCGGGCGAATCATTTCCGCATGTCGGGGTAGCGCCGGTCGGTGACGAACCCCTGCGACACCACACAACGGACCAGCACCGGACGGAGTCCCAGATCATGAACGCGATCGGAAGCGACCTGCGGGTCGGGCCGGCGGCGGATCGTGCCGAGCTGTACGCCCTCGGCAGGCAGTTGCGCGTCGACTCGGTGCGGTCCAGCACCGCCGCCGGGTCCGGCCACCCCACGTCGAGCATGTCGGCCGCCGACCTGATGGCCGTGCTCATGGCCCGGCATCTGCGCTACGACTGGGACGATCCGGCCAATCCCGCCAACGACCACCTGATCATGTCGAAGGGACACGCCTCGCCGCTGCTCTACTCGATGTTCCGCGCGGCCGGGGTAGTCGGCGAGGACGAGCTGATCAACACCTACCGCCGCGCCGGCAGGCTGCAGGGCCACCCGACGCCGATCCTGCCCTGGGTCGATGTCGCCACCGGTTCGCTCGGCCAGGGCATCGGGTACGGCGTCGGCGTCGCGCTGGCCGGACGCAAGCTCGACCGGCTGCCTTACCGCGTCTGGGTGCTGTGCGGCGACAGCGAGATGGCCGAGGGTTCGGTCTGGGAAGCGCTGGACAAGGCCGCTTTTTACGAGCTGGACAACTTCACCGTGATCCTCGACGTCAACCGGCTCGGCCAGACCGGAGCCACCGAATACGGCTGGGATGTCGAGCGGTACGCGCACCGGGTCACCGCGTTCGGCTGCCGCTCGCTGACCATCGATGGGCACGATGTCGACGAGATCACCGCCGCGTATGAGGCTGCGGCCCTTGCCGACCGGCCGACCGTCATCATCGCGCGCACGGTTAAGGGCAGCGGATTCTCCGAGGTCGAGAACAAGCCGGATTGGCATGGAAAGCCGCTGCCCGAGGACATGGCGCAGCGGGCGATCGACGAGCTTGGCGGAGTCACCGCGATCCACGTGCGCGGCCCGCTGCCTGAGGCTTCCCCGCCCACCAACTCCGGCCGAGCGTCACAACACTCTGCTTCAGTCGATCCCCCACGCTTCGACCTCGGCGAGGAAATCCCGACCCGCAAGGCCTACGGCCAGGCGCTAGCCGCCCTCGGCGCGCGTCCCGACGTGGTCGCCCTCGACGGCGAGGTGGGCAACTCCACCTACTCGGAGCTCTTCGAGAAGGACCACCCGGACCGCTTCTTCCAGATGTACATCGCCGAGCAGCAGATGATCGCCACCGCGGTCGGGCTCTCGGTGCGCGGCTACCGGCCGTTCGCCGCGACCTTCGCCGCTTTCCTCACCCGCGCGCACGACTTCTTGCGGATGGCCGCGATCTCGCAGGCGGACCTGTGTATCGCCGGCTCGCACTGCGGCGTCGAAATCGGCGCTGACGGGCCCTCACAGATGGGTCTGGAGGACATCGCGATGATGCGAGCCATCCAGGGCTCAACCGTCCTGTACCCGTCCGACGCGACGAGCGCCGCCGCGCTCACACTCACCATGGCGGACCTGCCGGGCATCAGCTATCTGCGGACCACGCGCGGCGGATATCCCGTGCTCTACGGCCCGGATGAACGCTTCCCGGTCGGCGGCTGCAAGGTCTGGGGCGAGCGCCCGGACGACGTGGTGACCCTCGTCGGCGCGGGCGTCACCCTGCACGAGTGCCTGAGCGCCGCGACCGAACTGGCACGTCAGGGGATTGCGACGCGCGTCGTGGATCTGTACTCGGTCAAGCCGATCGACGCCGAGAGCCTGAGCCGCTGCGCGCAGCAAACCAGGCTGCTGATGGTGGTCGAGGACCACCACCCGGAAGGCGGAATCGGCGAGGCGGTCGCGGCCGTGCTCGCGAAGGGCCGACCCGGCGCCCGGTTCGCGCACCTGGCCGTCGATTCGCTGCCCGGCTCCGCCTCCACCACGCAAGCCCTGGACGCCGCCGGAATCAACGCCGGGCACATCGTGCGGGCGGTGCTCGCCGAACTGGACCCCAAGCGGCAAGCCGACACTGAGGAGTGAGTGAAATGACCACCGACCCGAGCGAAAGCCCCATCCAGTCGCAGGATGTGCCCGAGGACGACGGCATCCTGCAGCCCGGCGACAGCCTTGAGACCGACGATCTGGCGGCCGACCCGCTGGATACCGGCATCAGCCCGCCCGAACGCAGGCCCGCCTCGGAGAAGTACGGCGTGACGCTGGAAGAGGCCCGCACCGGCGCGCCGCTGGACCAGCGACTAGCCGAGGAAGAGCCCGACTTCGGCGAGCCCGCCTCGCTGGACAACCGGCCGGAGCCCGAAGAGGACGCCCCGCCGATCGACGACCTGGAACCCGACCAGCGTGCGGGGCGCCTCGTCGCGGAAGACGAGGGCGCACACACGGTGAGCAGCCCGAACTACCTCGCGCGCGACATGGGCATTGATGGCGGCGCGGCCAGCGCCGAGGAGGCGGCGATGCACGTGGCAGACGCGGACGTGAGAGACACCCGCGAACAGGACGCCGAGGCCGCCGAGACTTGGCAGGACCCGCTGTCGCGCGACTGATGACCGCCGAGGAGTTCGTACCGAGCACAGGCGACCTAGGGGCACTGGCGAAGGCCGCCGCGCACTGTCAGGGCTGCGAGCTGTACCGCGACGCGACGCAGACCGTGTTCGGCCGCGGCGACCGGAACGCACGCTTCGTACTCATCGGCGAGCAGCCCGGTGACCAGGAGGACAGGCGCGGCGAGCCGTTCGTCGGACCCGCCGGAGCGCTGCTGGACCGCGCCCTTGCCGAGGCCGGGATCGACCCCGGCGAAACCTACGTCACCAACGCGGTGAAGCACTTCCGCTGGAAGCGCGCCGGAAAGCGGCGGATCCACGAAAAGCCCGGCGCGGCGCACATCAACGCCTGCCGACCCTGGCTGCTCGCGGAGCTCTCCCGCCTGCGCCCGGACGTCATAGTGCTGCTCGGAGCAACCGCCGGCCAGGCACTCTTCGGCCCCAAATTCCGCGTCGGCGCATCGCGCGGCGTGCCCGTCGACTGGCAGGCGGACGACGGACCGAAAACCACGACCGTCGCGACCGTGCACCCCTCCGCCGTCCTGCGAGCCCCGGACCGCGATGCCGCCTACGCCGGTCTGCTCGCGGATTTGCGCACCTGCGCCGGACTAGTCAGGAAGTAGACCCAGCCAACCAAACGGCTCGATTGACCGCACCGGCTCGGGGTAAGCCGTCAGCGGCGTGCGGCCGATAACGAGGAGGATCGCGTACATGCAGGAGCCCGAGACGATGAACCCCGCCCAGCCTTTCCTCAGCGACATCGAGACGCTGCGGGCCAAGGCGCGCGAACAGATGGACAGGGGACCGGTCACGTCCGCATACGGCGCAGACCTGGACCGCGTGCTCGAAGTACTGAACCAGTCGCTGGCGACCGAGATCGTATGTGTCCTGCGATACCGCCAGCACCATTTCGCCGCCAGCGGCCTGAACGCCGGCCCGGTGGCCGCCGAGTTCTTGGAGCACGCCAACGAGGAGCAGCAGCACGCCGACCTGTTCGCCGCGCGCATCGTCCAGCTCGGCGGTGTGCCGGACCTGAATCCGCAAACACTCACCGGCCGCTCCCACTCCCAGTACGTCACCTCGCATGAATTGCGCGCGATGATCGAGGAGGACCTGATCGCCGAGCGCATCGCCATCGCGGCCTACACCGAGATCATCGCCTGGCTCGGCGACGGCGACCCCACCACTCGCCGCATCTTCGAGGAAGTTCTCGCCACCGAAGAAGAACACGCGGAGGACATGCTTTCCCTGCTCGAACAGGGCTGAATAAGACGAACACGGCCCGCCGACTCGATCCGAGCCGGCGGGCCGTCGCGTTCGACTGGACAACCGCTATCCGCCGCTTGTCCAGCTGAGCTGGACAGCCCGCCTTTCCCCACCCTCTAACCGCCGGCCGCCGTCCTGCTCTTCCCCCAATAAACCCCGGCGATGACATCTCCGCTACGCGGCCGGACGACAGCGGCGAGTCTCGTTTACCACGGCCCTCAAGCACAGACGCCCTTGTGCGCTGGTTGTCTCGCGATAGCTTCGCCGACGGCGGTTGAGGGTAACGCGGGACACGCGTGCACAGGTTTTTCGCTGAAGCACGCGCAAACGGGCGAAACACCGAAAACACCCGCCCCACAACTTCCGAAACCCCGAGCGGAGATGTCATCGCGGGGGTTTATTGGGGGAAGAGCAAGACGGCGGCCGGCGGTTAGAGGGTGGGGAAAGGCGGGCTGTCCAGCTCAG
>NZ_DATNGK010000133.1:0-6387 GCF_035605935.1 Actinocrinis sp.
GGTACCTGCATCTGTTCGCGGCCGAGCAGCCGGACCTGAACTGGGAACATCCGCGGGTGCGGCAAGAGTTCGAGGACGTGTTGCGGTTCTGGCTGGATCGCGGCGCCGACGGCGTCCGCATCGACTCGGCGGCCCTGCTGACAAAGGACCGCACACTCGCCGACTTCGACCCCGAGGACCCGCCTACAGCGTCCTCTAAAAACCAGCATCCTTACACCGATCGCGATGATGTGCACGAGATCTACCGCTCGTGGCGCGCGATCGCTGATTCGTACCCTGACAAGCGCGCGTTGATCGGCGAAGTGTGGCTTCCAGACGCGCAGCGCTTCGCCAACTATCTGCGTCCCGACGAGCTGCATACCGCGTTCAACTTCGCGTTCCTCGGCTGCGCTTGGCGGGCCGACGAGCTGCGGCGCGTCATCGACGAGACGCTGACGATCCACGCACCGGTCGGCGCCCCGGCGACGTGGGTGCTGTCTAATCACGACGTCCCGCGCCACGTCACGCGCTATGGCCGCGCGGACACCTCGTTCAACCTGGAGTTTCGCCAGCTCGGCGTGCCCACGGATCTCACGCTCGGCACGCGCAGGGCGCGCGCGGCGATCCTGCTGTCGCTGGCGCTGCCGGGTTCGGCGTATATCTACCAGGGCGAGGAGCTAGGCCTGGAAGAGGTCGAAGACCTGCCGGACGCGGTGCGTCAGGACCCGATGTTCTTGCGCACCGCGGGCGCGAATCCGGGCCGGGACGGCTGTCGCGTACCGCTGCCGTGGTCCGGCCAGGAACCGCCGTTCGGCTTCAGCGCGACAACCGGGACAGCAACGGCGACGGGCATGGACGCGGCCGCGACAGCCGAACCCTGGCTCCCGCAGCCGAAGGCGTGGAAGGACGTCACGGTCGAGACTCAAGCCGGTGACCCGGATTCGATGCTGGAGCTCTATCGCGCGGCGCTGGCACTGCGCCGCAAATCAACACAGCTTGGCGACGGTCCGCTCACCTGGCTTTCCGCGCCGGAAGGCGTCCTCGCCTTCGCAAGGGACGCGAGAGACGACGCCGACGCCGGCGCGAGCACGGGCCCGTCGTTCATCTGCGTGGTCAACCTCTCCGGCGGTCCGATCGATCTCCCGGTGAACGGCACGGTCGCGCTGTGCAGCGGCGCGCTGGAGTCGGGATTGTTGCCGAACGATACAGCGGCGTGGCTGGTGCGGTGAGCCGTAGCATGCGGCCATGGCGAGTGTGATCAAGAATGTGTCGTTCGACGCCCGGGACGCGCTGAAGCTGGCGACCTTCTGGGCCGCGGCCCTCGGGACCGACGTCGATGAGGATTCGACGGTCGAGAAGGCGTTCGTGGAGGCAGCCGGTTGGGGCGGCCCGAACATCTGGTTCAACCGCGTGCCGGAGCCCAAGACCGCGAAGAACCGCGTCCACTTCGACTTGCGCGCCCCGGGGCGGATGGAGGATGAGGTTCGCCGGCTCGAGCGACTCGGCGCGAGCGTGCTGCGCCGCGACGAGCACATCACGAACATGGCGGACCCGGAAGGCAACGAGTTCTGCGTCGAGCCGGGTCCTGGACAGGCGTGAGGAGGACGGTGCGGAGTTAATGCCGCCGCGGGTTTGATGACCGCACCGGTGTGGCGCTGCGGGCGTGGCGATGGTCCCGGTTTAATGGCGCCGTGGATGATCGCGCGTGGGACACGGTGGCCCAGCTGGTGGACTGGCTCGACGGACACAATCGCGACAACGGCGTCACGCCGGAGACGACGCGCCTGCTTCGCGTGCTGAAGCTGTCCGAGGAGGTCGGCGAGACCACGCAGGCGGTGATCGGCGCGCTCGGCGCGAACCCGCGCAAGGGCACCACACACAGCTGGAGCGACGTTGAGCACGAGCTCTGCGACGTGATCATCACAGCCATGGTTGCCCTCGCATCGCTCAATCCGGACCCGCAGACGGTCTTTGCAGAGAGACTTAAGCACGTCGCGGCGCGGTCGCTCGGCTGAGATGAGGACGCACCGCAAGTCCCGGTACGAGTGGCGCGCGGAGCCGAGCAGCGCAACGAGGCGGCGGAGCGCATGCGGAAAACCGGATGACATCGCTGTACACACCGGGTGAGAATCCGCATTCATGGGCTATGTGGACGTAGCCGGGCTGCGGCATGTGCTCCCGGACGGCCGGGTGCTGTTCGCCGACGTCTCGTTCCGGGTCGGCGAGGGCGCGAAGGTCGCACTGGTCGGGCCCAACGGCGCCGGCAAGACGACTCTCCTGCGGCTGATCTCCGGCGACCTGCCGGTCAAGTCCGGGAGCGTCGCGCGGGTCGGTGGGCTCGGCGTGATGCGCCAGTTCATCGGCATGATCGGCGACTCGACTACCCTTGCGCAGTTCGCTCTCTCGCTCGCGCCGCCACCACTGCGGGAGGTCGGCGAACGGGTGGCCCGCGCCGAGTCCGCGCTGAGCTCCCCCGACTGCGCCGCCGGCGAGCGCGAGCAGATGCGGTACGCCAACGCGTTGACCGCATGGGGAGACGCCGGCGGCTACGAACTGGAAGTCGTGTTCGACACCGTGTCGGTCGCGGTGCTCGGCCTGCCCTGGGATGAGACGCGGAACCGGCCCGTGCGCACCCTCTCCGGCGGTCAGCAGAAACGCTTCGCGCTGGAGTTGCTGCTGCGCGGGACGGACGAGGTGCTACTGCTCGACGAGCCGGACAACTTCCTGGACGTGCCGGGCAAGCGCTGGCTGGAGCGTCGCCTCCTCGAGTCTCCGAAGACCGTGCTTTATGTCTCGCACGACCGCGAACTGCTGGCGAATACCGCCGATCGGGTGGTCGCGGTCGAGGGCGGCTCGGCCTGGACGCACGTCGGGTCGTTCGCCTCATGGCATGACGCGCGGGTGGCACGGCACGAGCGGCTGGACGAGCAGCGGCGACGCTGGGACGAGGAGCACGCCAAGCTCAAGGAGCTGGTGCGGATGTACCAGCAGAAGGCGTCGCACAACGCTGAGATGGCGACCCGGCTGCAGGCGGCGCGTACCAGGCTGGCGAAGTTCGAGCAGGCGGGGCCGCCGCCGATTCCGCCGCGCGAGCAGAACATCAAGATGCGGCTGGACGGCGGGCGCACCGGAAAGCGCGCGGTCATCTGCGAGCAGTTGGAGCTGGACGGCCTGACCAGTGCGTTCGACTTCGAGGTCTGGTACGGCGACCGGGTTGCGGTACTCGGCGCGAACGGCACCGGCAAGTCGCACCTGCTCCGGTTGCTCGGGCGCGGCGGCACGGATCCGGACCCTGCGATGCTGTGGCTCGACGCCTCGGGGGTCGAGCACGGTGATGGTGCGGAACCGGCGGCGGGAACGCAGGGGTTGGCGCCGGTGAGGCATCACGGGTCGGCCCGGCTCGGTGCGCGCGTCGTGCCGGGGCACTTCTCGCAGACGCACGACCGGCCGGAGCTGACCGCGCTCACGCTCGCCGAGATCCTTTGGCAGGGCGACGCTCGCCGGCCAAGCCTTCCCCGCGACACCGCTATGAGCGCGCTGAATCGCTACGAACTGGCGGCGCAGGGCGACCAGCGCTTCGAGACGCTTTCCGGCGGCCAGCAGGCCAGATTCCTGATCCTCCTGCTGGAGCTTTCCGGGGCCACGCTGCTGCTGCTCGACGAGCCGACCGACAACCTTGATCTGGCCAGCGCCGAGGCCTTGGAGACGGGGCTGTCCGGTTTCGAGGGCACTGTCATCGCCGTTACGCACGACCGCTGGTTCACTCGCTCCTTCGACCGGTTCCTGCACTTGGGTGCGGACGGGAAGGTCGCGCAGGTGCCAGAGCCGGTCTGGGACTGAGCTGGTCTGCGACTGAGCCGGCCGGGTCGGCCGGTCGCGGGTCTAGCCGGGTGACCTGGTTCGACCGGGTGGCGGGAGCGAACCGGTGCGTGATGGGATGGGCATAGATCGTCAAGCAACCGCCCTGGAGGCGTTCATTCATGGCACGGTTCAAAGTAGGCGTGCAGTTGCGGCCGCAGCACTGCGAGATGGCGCAGTTGCGCGCGGCGTGGAAGGAAGCCGACGCGCTCGGCGTCGACACGATCTGGACCTGGGACCACTTCTATCCGCTCTACGGCGACCCGGCCGGCGCGCACTTCGAGTGCTGGACGATGCTGGCCGCGATCGCCGCGGACACCTCGCACGCGCGGTTCGGTGCGCTGGTGACCTGCAACAGCTACCGCAATCCCGACCTGCTCGCCGACATGGCCCGCACGGTTGACCAGATCAGCGGCGGGCGGTTGATCCTCGGCATCGGCTCGGGCTGGTTCGAGCGCGACTACACCGAGTACGGGTACGAATTCGGCACCGCGCCGGAGCGGCTGCGGGCGCTGCGCGAGACGCTGCCGCGGATCGAGGCGCGGCTGGCCAAGCTGACGCCGTCCGGCGCGAACATCCCGCTGATGATCGGCGGAAGCGGCGAAAAGGTGACGCTGCGGATCGTGGCTGAGCGCGCGGACCTGTGGAACTCCTTCGGGCCCGCCGAGAACTTCGCGCACAAGAACTCGGTGCTCAACGAGTGGTGCGAGAAGCTGGGCCGCGATCCCGGGCAGATCGACCGCACCGTGATGATCGGCCCGGACGAGGTCGACAGCTTCGAGGATTACCTCAACGCCGGGGCGACGCACATCATCGTCGGCTCGGACGTGCCGTTCGAGCTCAAGGCGGTGGAGCGGCTGCTCCAGCACGCTCGCGGATAGTGCGGTGGCATCCGCTCGCGCTGAGACGCGCGGGCGGTGCGTTCGAGCGCCCTGCGAATCGATTTTCACGGATTCGCAGGGCGCTCATTTGTCATACAGCCTTGCTATACGGCAGCTGATAGCGGCGGCGTGGGGCGAGGCCTGGGAACGAAAGTTTCAGCTCGACGCTACTGGGACGACACGCTAGGCGCGGGTTGGGCCTGCGGGCGCGGGTCCCCAGGGCCAGGCAAGCGCTTCGACGATATTGCCAGCGGACTGCTTCGCTTCTACGCTCCCGGGCGCTACAGCAATCGAAGCGCTTCGACGGACCGACCCAGAGACCGGACGCAGGTTTCCTCCCGTGCGGCCTTCCGCCCGAGCGCGCTCGAACCAAGAAGGCGGAGGCTTTAAGACCCATGCGAAGAAGGTTCGTCCAGGCCGCGCTCGCCGCGGCCACGGCGGCCACGGCGGCGATCAGCCCGATCCTGGTGCAGGCCGCGGCCTCACCGGCGCAGGCGGCCACGCCGGCCACCACCGCGTACAACTGGAACAGCGTCGCGATCGGCGGCGGCGGCTTCATCCCGGACATCGTGTTCAACTCCGGGGCCGCGAACATCATCTACGCGCGCACCGACATCGGCGGCGTGTACCGCTGGAATCAGGGCTCGAGCTCGTGGACCCCGCTGATGGACTGGGTCGGCCAGTCCAACTGGGGCGACATGGGCGCCGTGTCCGTAGCGGCGGACCCGATCAACACCAGCAAGGTCTGGGCCGCGGTCGGGATGTACACCAACTCCTGGGACCCGAACAACGGCTCGATCCTGCGCTCCTCGGACCAGGGCAACACATGGACCGCGACCGCGCTGCCCTTCAAGCTCGGCGGCAACATGCCCGGCCGCGGCATGGGCGAGCGCCTGGCCGTGGACCCGAATGACGACAACGTGCTGTACTTCGGCGCGCCCAGCGGAAAGGGACTGTGGAAGTCCACTGACTCGGGCGTGACCTGGTCCCAGGTCGGGAACTTCCCGAACGTCGGCAACTACGCGCAGGACTCCACGGACACCACCGGCTACCTCAGCGACAACCAGGGCGTCACATGGGTGGCGTTCGACAAGGCGACCGGATCATCCGGCAGCCCCACCAAGACCATCTTCGCCGGGGTCGCGGACCTGCAGAACACTGTATATGAGAGCACTGACGGCGGCGCGACGTGGTCGCGGGTGGCTGGGCAGCCCACCGGATTCATGGCGCACAAGGGCGTCGTCGATCCGGTGAACGGCATTTTATACATCGCGACGAGCAACAAGGGTGGGCCGTACGACGGCTCGTCGGGTGACGTGTGGAAGTACACGCTGGCGACCGGGACGTGGACCCAGATAAGTCCGGTGAAGTCCTCTGACACGAGCAATGACTGGTTCGGATACAGCGGCCTGGCCATCGATGCCCAGCATCCGGGCACGATCATGGTCACCGGGTACAGCTCGTGGTGGCCGGACACGTTCATCTGGCGCAGCACCGACGGCGGCGCGACCTGGAAGCAGGCCTGGAACTACACCAGCTACCCGAACCGCGCCGACGCCTACACGATCGACGCCTCGGCGACGCCGTGGCTCACCTTCGGCACGACGACTCAGGAACCTGTCGAGTCACCGAAGCTGGGTTGGATGACCGAGGGCCTGGCGATCGACCC
>NZ_DATNGK010000134.1:0-2156 GCF_035605935.1 Actinocrinis sp.
GTCTCAACTCACGAAGTGGGCGCGGGTGACCGCCCACGGCACAGAAAGGAACCAGCGATGATGCTGAAGGACAAGGTCGCGGTGATCTACGGAGCAGGAGGCGCGATCGGCGGCGCTGTCGCGCGCGGATTCGCGGCCGAGGGGGCCCGGCTCTTTCTCACCGGGCGGCACCGGGCACCGGTCGAAGCGGTGGCCAAGGACATCGTGTCCGCCGACGGCTCCGCCGAGGTGGCCGAGGTCGACGTCCTCGACGAGCAAGCTGTGGACCGGTATCTGCGGTACGTCGTCGGCCAGGCGGGCCGCATCGACGTCTCGTTCGACGCGATCGGCATCCCGGGTTCGCAGATCCTGGGGGTGCCCTCGACCGACCTGGATGCCGAGGCGTTCTCCCTGCCCATCACGACGTACACGACGTCGTATTTCGTGACCGCGCGCCTGGCCGCACGGCACATGATCCCGAACCGGACGGGGGTGATCATGACCGTCACCGCCTTCCCGGCGCGCAAGGGGACCCCGCTGAACGGGGGCTACGGCGCGGCGATGGCCGCCAAGGAGGCCCTCACCCGGGACCTGTCCGCCGAGTTCGCCCCGCACGGCATCCGCGTGCTCGCCCTGCGGCCGAACGGCATGGCGGAGACGAGCACGATGCGGGAACTCTTCGAGATTCGCGCCAGGGCATCGGGCATGACCTGGGAGCAGTTCGAGGGGTTCCTGGCCAGCGTGACCCACCCGCGACGAGTCATGACGCTCGAGGAGATGGCCAGCGTGGCGGCCTTCATGGCATCCGACAAGGCCAGCGGGATGACGGGAACCACCGTCAACTTGACCATGGGGACCCTCGATGACTAGCGGCTACGCGGCAGCAAAGCTGCACGCCGGCAAGGGAGTCATCCTCCTGCTGTCCTGCGCGGCGCAGTTCATGGTCGTACTCGATGTCGCGATCGTGAACGTCGCCCTGCCCTCGATCCGGCGCGATCTCGGCATCGGGCAGAGCACCCTGCCGTGGATCGTCGTCGCGTACGGTCTCATGCTCGGCGGATTCCTGCTGCTCGGCGGCAGGATGGCCGACCTGGTGGGGCGCCGCCGCATGCTCCTGACGGGACTGGCGCTGTTCGGTTCGGCCTCCCTGCTCGCGGGCGTGGCCGGATCGGCCGGACTCCTGATCGGGGCCCGGGCCCTGCAGGGCTTCGGTGCGGCGATGGTGGCGCCGGCCGCCCTGTCGATCCTCGCCGTGACGTTCGCGGAAGGCGCCGAACGCAATCGCGCGCTCGGGATCTACGGCGCCGTCACCGGGATATCGGCGTCGGCCGGGGTGATCGCCAGCGGCCTGCTCACCGCCGGCCCCGGCTGGCGCTGGGTCTTCTTCATCAACGTTCCGGTCGGCGCCATCCTCATCGCGATGGCGGCAATCTTCCTGCCCGCCGACGCTCGCGACCGCCGCCGGAGCGAACGCTTCGACATCGCCGGCGCGGTCACCGTGACCGCGGGACTGCTCCTGCTCGTCTACGCGCTCAACCGCGGTACCGAGCCCGGCTGGGGTTCCGGGACGGCGCTCGGACTGCTGGCCGCGTCCGTCGCGATGCTGTGCGTATTCGTGCGGATCGAGGCGCGGTCGCGGTCACCGCTGGTGCCCGGATCGTCGGTGCGCAACCGCACGCTGGTGGCGGCGAACCTCTCGGGGTTCTTCACGTTCGGGGCGATCATCTCGTTCATCTTCCTCGGTTCGCTCCTGATGCAGCAGGTTCTCGGTTACTCGCCGACGCGGACGGGCGTCTGCTGGCTGGCCACGACGGCGACGTCGTTCGTGGCGGCGGCGATCACCGGAACCAGGCTCGTCGCGGTGGCAGGCGTGCGGCGCCTGCTCGTCGCGGGCTTCTCGCTGCTCGCGATCTCCGCGCTGTTGCTGACGCGGATCCCGGCCGACGGCCACTTCGCCACCGACCTGCTTCCGGCGCTGCTCCTGGCCGGCGTGGCCGGAGGGCTGAGCGCGCCGGCCGTGCAGATCGGCGCTCTATCCGGTGTCACGCGCTCGATGACCGGCCTGGCGTCCGGGCTCGTCGAGACCATGCGCGAGATCGGGGGTGCCATCGGCGTGGCGGCCGTCTCGACACTCCTCGTCTCGCGGGCCGGCCCGATCGCCGGCGGTGCCGGCCGAG
>NZ_DATNGK010000135.1:0-81130 GCF_035605935.1 Actinocrinis sp.
AAGACGGTAAGCAGGACGATCCGGCGCCCGGGCGCGATCCAGTAGCTCACTCTTTGTTGCACGCCGCCACAGTAGAAACGCAACTCCCAGAGCTGCCCATTCAGTTGGCGTGCGTATGGCATCCCGAGCGATATGCCCATCTCCTCAAGCAGTTCAAAGTGCATATACGCCTGGGCGCGCCGTGTGTCATCGAGCTTGCCGTACCACTCTTCAACTTCAGGCTCCAGCTCAAGTGTACCCCCTTTTATAACACGGATGTTATGAGACGCCTGTGCCGATCCGGCCGAAATGAGATCACCCCGAACCTCCGGGACCCTTTTGCCGGATCGTCGACGATGAGCCAGCGCTCTGATTCGCGTGACGGCCGAGCGCCAGCGAGGACGCGGAGCAGGGCGGGTGAGTGGGCGATCTTCCGCGCGGAGCGCGCCAGCCGCAGGCGTCATCTACGGAGCGCAGCGGAGCGGCTTAGGCCCGGCGGTGGATGCAGGCCCGGCCGCCAAGCCGTTAGGCACTCAGGTGGAGGCCCGAACAACCAGCTCGGTCGGGAGTATCACGGCGGCGGGGTCCTGGCCGTCGAGTCGGGCGAGCAGCAGGCGGACCATTTCCTGGGAGATCCGGCGGAAGGGCTGGCGGACCGTGGTGAGCTGCGGGCGCGCGGTCAGGGCCGCCGGGGAGTCGTCGAAGCCCACGACCGCCACGTCGTCGGGAACCCGCTTTCCCGCTCGCGTGAGCGCATCGATCGCGCCGACCGCCATGAGGTCGGATGCGACGAAGACCGCGTCCAGATCCGGGTTCGCCTCCAGCAGCTTGGTCATCGCCGCGTCGCCGGAGGCCTGCGTGTAGTCGCCGTGCGCGATGAGCGCGTCGTCCTCGGGCAGGCCGGCCGTGCGCAGCGCGTCCTGGTAGCCCTTGAGCCGGTCGCGGCCGCCCGGGGTGTCCATCGGGCCGGTGACCGTTCCGATCCTCGTCCTTGCGCGGGCGGCTAGGTGCGCGGTCGCCTGGCGGGCTCCTTCCGCCTCGTTGACCGCGACGTACGCCAGGTCGAGCTCGTGACCGATTGGCAGACCGCACGCGACGGCGGGGACGCCGAGGCCGGTCAGCCGGTCGACCACCGGGTTGCCCGCGTGCGTGGAGACCAGCAGCGCGCCGTCGATGTGGCCGGCCGCGATAAAGCGCACCACCCGCTCGCGGTCCTCCTCCGTGCCCGCGATCGAGAGCAGCAGCGGCATGTCGTGCTCGGCCAGCGCCTGGGTGCAGCCGCGCAGCAGGATCGGGAAGTTGGGGTCCTCGAAGAATTTCTCCTGCGGCTCGGACAGGATGAACGCGACCGACCGGGAGCGCTGGGTGACCAGCGAACGGGCGTGGTGGTTGACCACGTAGCCGGTTTGCTTGATCGCCTTGTTCACCGCGGCGAGCGCGGTCGGCGAGACGTTGACCCCGCCGTTGAGGACTCGGGACACCGTGCCGCGCGAGACTCCCGCCTCGGCCGCCACGTCCTCGATCGTGGGCCGAACGCGCCGCGGTGGCGCGCCGTTTCCGACCCCGTTGCCGCTCACCGCACTCCACCTGTCCTCGTCCACACCCTGGCCTGGTGCCAGCAGTCTGTCACTTGACCGACCCCGCTGAAAGATCGACCCGCCAGAACCGCTGAAGCAGGAAGAACAGCACGACCAACGGCACGATCGACAACAGCGAGCCCGTGATCACCACCGTGTACAGCGCGGGCTGCTGGGTGCCTTGGCTCAGGAGCGTGTAGAGGCCGACCGTGAGCGGGTATTTGGTGTCGCTGCTGAGCATCAACCAGGGCAGCAGGAAGTTGTTCCAGATGGCCACGAACTGGAACAGGAAGATCGTCACCAGTCCCGGCGCCATCATCGGCACACCGATGCGCAGGAACGTGCGCCATTCGCTTGACCCATCCATTCGCGCCGCCTCGATGACCTCGTCGGGCACTGATGCGCCGGCGTAGATGCGGGCAAGATAGATGCCGTACGGGGAGACGATGGACGGGATGAGGACCGACCAGTACGTGTCGGCGAGGTTGAGCTTGGCGACGAGCAGGTACTGCGGCACCGCGAGCACCACCGCGGGAACGAGCACGCCGACGAGGATGAGGTTGAAGAGGACTGACTTACCGCGGAACTGGTACTTGGCAAAGGTGTAGCCGGTCAAGGCGGAGAGCGCGGCGGACAGGATCGCACCGCCGCCGGCGTAGATCGCGGTGTTCCACATCCAGCTCCAGAAGATGCCGCCGCGATAGGAGGTCAGCGTACTGAGATTCTGGAAGAGGGCCGAGCCTGGCTTGAAAGCGGAGAGGTTGAACAGCTCGGTGTTGTTCTTGGTGGAAGCGATCACGACCCAGGCAACCGGGAGCAGCGCGTAGAGCGTGCCCAGCAGGAGGATGCCGGTCGGGATGAGAGCCGTGCGGCGGGGGCGGCGAGGAGCGTAGCCGCGGGAAGAGGCGGTGAGGGTGGTCACTTGGATTCGCCTCCGAAGGTGTGGCGGTTCGTCAGGCGCAGCACGGCGATCGAGACGGCGAACATCAGCACCGCGATGATGATCGACTCGGCCGACCCGGCGAACACGTCATCGCCGGTATACGTGTCGTGATACACCTTCATCAGCGGGGTCCACGTCGCGGAGACCACGCCGTAGGAGACCTGTCGCAGGGTATTGGGTTCGTTGAAGACCTGCAGCGTGGCGATGGTCGAGAAGATCGCGGTCATGATGACCGAGGGCCGGATCATCGGCAGCTTGATGCGCAGCGCGATCTGCAGCTCGCTTGAGCCGTCCAGCCGCGCGGCCTCATAGACCTCCTGCGGCAGCGAACGCAGCGAGGTGTACAGCACCATCATGTTGAAGCCGGTGCCGCCCCAGATACCGATGTTCGCGATGGACAGGTAGACCGCGCGCGAGCCGAAGAAGTTGATGCTCGTGACGCCGAACAGCGTGTGCATGACGGACACGAACGGTGAGACAGAGGGCAGATACATCATGCCCCAGAGCATCGATCCGATGATCGTCGGCACCGCGTAAGGCAGGAAGATCGCGATCCTGCCGAGGCGCTGGAAGCGGACCCGCTGCGCGTCGAGGATCAGGGCGAAAACCGTGGCCAGGCCGAGCATCAGCGGGATCAGGATGCAGCCATAGAGCAGCGCGCGCAGGATGCTGTGCCGGAACTCTGAGTCATGGAACACGGCCGTGTAGTTGCCGAATCCGGTGAAGACCTGTTTGCGCGCGTTGCGGCCCAGGCCGAGCCCCTGGATCTGGGTCTTCTGGGTGGACAGGAACACCGTGTAGCCCAGCGGCACGAGGAACACCGCGGTGAAAAGCACGACCGCCGGCACCAGGAAGGCGTACGGGGTACGGCGCGGAGCCGGGTTCCAGCGCGCCCGGCGCGGCGCTGTCCCGGACTTGCCGGGCGCGTCGACGACTGCGGTCGCCGTCATGTTGCTTCTCCTCGGATCTGGGTATACGGGCTTGAAACCGGGACCTGCGAGCCGGTGCGGCGGATCGCAGGGCCCGGTGGTATTGAGGAGCGGGTGGATTGAGAAGCCGGCGGGAATGCGAAGCGGCGGTACGTCGAGCGAGATCAGCTTCCGCTGACGGTGAAGCCGTTGGTCTTCATGTCCGCGACCACCTTCTGCTGCACGGTGGACAGCGCGGCTAGGAAGTCGCCCTTGTTCGTCGCGGCCGCGCCGAATGCGTCAGAGAAGGCGCTGTAGGCGACGTTCACGTCCGGACCCCAGGTCGCCGTGGCGGCCTGCTGCGAGTACTGCTTCGCCAGCGTGTAGAAGTCGCTCTGGCCGCCGACGAAGGCCGGGACGGTCAGCGCGGAACTGCCCTCAGCGGCGAGCGAGGCAGGGTACACGTTGCCCTGTGAGACAAGCAGGTTGACGCCCTCGCTCTGGTGGTTGAGCCAGGTGATGAACTCAGCGGCCTGCTGCGGGTGCTTGGAGTCCGATGTGACGGAAGTAGCCGAGCCGCCCCAGTTACCGGTTACCTGATCGCCCGCGTTCCACTGCGGCAGCGGGGCCATCGCCCACTTGCCCGAGGTGTCCGCCGCCTCGGAGGCCAGCGTGCCCGGCGCCCACACGGCCGCGACCCACGAGAGATAAGTGCCGTTGTCCAGCGCCTTGCTCCAGTCGGCGGTCCACGCGGTCTTGTTGTCGACCGCGCCTTCCTTCACCAGGTTTCCCCAGTACGAGGCGACCTTCTGCGAGGCCGCGGAGTCGATGCCGACAGTCCACGAGTTGCCGGATGCGGACCACCACTTGGCCCCGGCCTGCTGGGTCAGCCCGGAGAACAGGCCGCCATCGGTGGTGGCGGTGTCGCCGAGGTAGACGTTCGGGTGGGCCTTGTGCACCTGCTCGGCCTCGGTCTGGTACTGGGCCCACGTGGTCGGCGGCGTCAGCCCATACTGCTTGAACAGATCGGTGCGGTAGAAGTACGCGAGCGGAGCAGCGTCCTGCGGTACGCCGTAGACGGCGCTGGTACCGAGGGTGACCTGGTTCCACAGCCCTTCCGGGTAGTCGCTCTTGATGTTGTTGACGTACTGCGAGATGTCAGCCAGGTAGTTGTTGGACACCATGGTCGGCAGCGACTGGTACTCGACCTGCGCGAGGTCCGGCATCGTGTGCGCCTTGCCCGAGGTGAGCAGCTTGGTCAGCTCAGGGTCTCCGCCGGCCGCCTTGGTGAAGGTGACCTGGATGTTGGGATGCGTCTTGTTCCAGGCGGCCACGATCTTGTCCATGTTCGGCACCCAGGACCAGAAGGTCAGGTTCACCTTCTGATTCGTGTCCGCGGCGTTCGGGTGGGACGAGCCGCTGGACGACGAGCAGCCTGCCGCGAGGGCGACCGCGGCGACGGCGCACGCGGCCGAGGTGGCGGCGCGGGAGAGCTTCATTGCCACTCCAAGGGGAAAGATGGTGGGCGGGTGGTTGAGCCAGACGGTGAGCGGTAACTTTTCCCGTTACGGCGTTGTGAACGCTCCCAGATTCATGACAGGATCTTCTCCTGTCAAGAGGTCGCCAAGGGCTAGAACAGAGCGAGACTACTCCGTTACCGATCCGTGAGCGCTCCCAATCGGCACCTCGCCCCGCGTGCAGAAGCAAGAGGTATTTCGATGACTCTCCAGGTAGAGCGGGCGGCCGCGGCCGGTCGCGCCGCGGACGGCGCGACGGGTCCGGCGGCCTCGCCGCGGCCTTCCGCCGCGCGGTGGCCGCGGCTCGACGCGCTCGCCTATGGAGCGGACTACAACCCGGAGCAGTGGCCGCAGGAGGTGTGGGTCGAGGATGTCGCGCTGATGCGCGAAGCCGGGGTGAACCTGATCAGCCTCGGCATCTTCTCCTGGGCGCTGCTGGAACCCGAGCCGGGCAGGTTCGAGTTCGGCTGGCTGGACCGGGTCGTCGGCCTGTTGCATGAGGCCGGCATCGCGGTTGATTTGGCGACGCCGACCGCGGCCGCACCGGCCTGGTTCCTCGCGCGCTACCCACATGTGCGACCGGTGACGCGTGAGGGCGTGGTGCTCGGCGGTTCGGCCCGGCAGACCTACTGTCCGCACGCGTCTGAGTACCGTGCGGCGTGCCGGCAGATTGCAGAGCAGCTCGCGGCGCGGTACGCCGCACATCCGGCGGTCGTCATGTGGCACGTCCACAACGAGTACGGCGCACCGACCGCGGAGTGCTACTGCGCGGTATCAGCGGCCGCGTTCCGAGACTGGCTGCGCGCTCGTTACGGCAGCCTTGACGCGCTCAATGCCGCGTGGACCACGTCATTCTGGGGCCAGCAGTACTCGGATTGGGAGCAAATCGATGCCCCGCGCCGCGCCCCGATGGCAGATGTGAACCCAACGCACCGGCTCGACTTCCAGCGCTTCACGTCGGATTCGCTGCTGGAGCTGTACACGGCCGAGCGCGATGTGATCAGGGCACAGACGACAGCCGCTGGGCGCGCCGAGGTGCCGATCACGACCAACTTGCAGCTGATCAACTGCAAATCGCTGGATTTCTGGGCCTGGGCCGCGCAGACCGACCTCGCCGCGAACGACCACTACCTCTCGGCGGAGCGACCGGACAATCACATCGAACTAGCCCTGTGCGCGGACTTCACCCGCTCGGTCGGCGGCGGCGGTCCCTGGTTGCTGATGGAGCACTCGACCAGTGCGGTCAGCTGGCAGCCGCGCAATCTGGCCAAACGGCCCGGCGAGATGCGGCGCAACTCGCTGGCGCATGTGGCGCGGGGCGCGGATGGCGCGCTGTTCTTCCAGTGGCGGGCCTCGCGCGGCGGCGGGGAGAAGTTCCACTCGGCGATGGTTCCGCACGGCGGCACCCGCTCGCGGATCTGGCGGGAGGTGGTCAGCCTCGGTGCGGACCTGGCCGCGCTGCGTCCGCTCCAGGGCTCGACAACGGTCGCTGACGCCGCGCTGCTGTGGGACTGGGAGTCGTGGTGGGCGCTCGAGCACGCGTTCCGGCCTTCGGTCGACCTGGAGTTCAAGGAGCGGCAGCTGGCCTACTACGAGGCGCTGTGGCGCGCGCATGTAGGCGTCGACTTCGCGCATCCGAGCGCTGACTTGTCGCAATACCGGATGGTGGTCGTGCCGCAGATGTACTTGTGCCGGGAGGAGTGGGCCGAGAATCTGCGGCGGTACGTGCGCGGCGGCGGCACGCTGGTCGTCTCGTACTTCTCGGGGATCGTGGACGAGCATGACTCGGTTCACCTCGGCGGCTATCCAGGAGCGCTGCGTGACCTGCTCGGTGTGCTGGTCGAGGAGTTTCTGCCGCTGCGGGCGGACTGGACGATCGGGCTGGGAGGCGGGGAGACGATCGGGACCGCAACGGTGTGGGCCGAGGACGTCGAACTGCGCGGCGCCGAGGCGGTGCTGACGTACGCCGACGGTCCGGCGGAGGGTAAGCCTGCGGTAACGAGACATCCCTACGGGGATGGGCACGCTTGGTACGTCTCAACCAGGCCGGACGCGGAGACGCTGCGTGAGATCTTGCGGCTCGCGGCGGCTGATGCGGGCGTCACGTTCGATACGGAAACCCCCGACACGCTGGAACTGGTGCGGCGTAAGGCATCAGATGACACGTCATACCTGTTCGCGATCAATCACGGGCAGCAAGAGGCTGCGGTAGCGGCGTCTGGCGTCGACCTACTGACCGGCGAGGCGTTCATCGGATCTGTCCGCATACCGGCTGGGAGCGTGCGCATCGTTCGGGAAGCGTGATACGAACGGCGCGGAAGATCGGTGAGAGGAGATCGCAATGGCTGGCACGGGTGGGGTGACAGCGGGGTATGGCGCGCAGGTTCCGTATGGCGCTGAGCGGGCGGGTTGGCCGCGGCTCGACGGGATCGCGTATGGCGGGGACTACAACCCGGAGCAGTGGCCGGAAGAGGTGTGGACCGAGGACGTCGCGCTGATGCGCGAGGCCGGGGTGAACCTGGTCAGCCTCGGCATCTTCTCCTGGGTCAAGCTCGAGCCGGAGCCGGGCAAGTTCGAGTTCGGCTGGCTGGATCGGATCATCGATCTGCTGCACGAGGGCGGCATCGCGGTCGACTTGGCCACGCCGACCGCCGCTCCCCCGGCTTGGTTCCTCAAGGCACACCCGGACATCCGGCCGGTGACGCGTGACGGCAAGGTGCTCGGCGGTGCTTCGCGGCAGACTTACTGCCCGCACGCGCCGGAGTACATCGCCGCCTGCAATCGAATCGCTGAGCAGCTCGCCGCGCGGTACTCCGACCACCCTGCGGTCGTGCTTTGGCACATCCACAACGAGTACGGCTGCCACGTAGCCGAGTGCTACTGCCCTGCTTCGGTTACCGCGTTCCAGGAGTGGGCGCAGGCGAGGTACCGCACGCTGGACGCGCTCAACGAGGCGTGGGGTACCGCGTTCTGGGGCCAGACGATCACCGCCTGGGACGAGATCGACGCGCCTCGCGAGGCCCCGGCTGACGTGAACCACGCGCAGCGGCTCGATTTCGCGCGCTTCAGCTCGGCTTCGATGCTCGAGCTGTTCAAGGCGCAGCGGGACATCGTGAAGGCGCACAACCCGGCCATCCCGGTGACCACGAACTTCATGGCAGTGCTCAACAAGCCGATGGACCTGTGGTCGTGGGCGCGCGAGGTGGACCTGGTCTCGGACGACCACTACACCACGGCCGGCTCGCCGGTGCGGCACATCGAGCTGTCGATGGCCGCCGACCTGTGCCGGTCGCTGGCCGGCGGCGCGCCGTGGCTGCTGATGGAGCACTCGACCGGCGCGGTGAACTGGCAGCCGCGCAACGTCGCCAAGCTGCCCGGCGAAATGATCCGCAACTCGCTGGCGCACCTGGCGCGCGGCGCGGACGGCATCATGTACTTCCAGTGGCGCGCCTCGCGGGCCGGCACCGAGAAGTACCACTCGGCGATGGTCCCGCACGCGGGCACCGACTCGCGGATCTGGCGCGACGTCGTCGAGCTGGGCCGTCAGCTGCGTGAACTGCGCCCGGTGCGCGGCGCGCGGGTCGAGGCGGACACGGCGGTCCTGTTCGACTGGGAGTCGTGGTGGGCACTGGAGCTGGACTCGCGGCCCTCGGTGGACGTGCGGTTCCTCGACATGCAGTTCGCCTACTACGAGCAGCTGTGGCGGGCGCACGTGACGGCGGACTTCGCGCACCAGAGTATGGATCTGTCGCGCTACCGGCTGGTCGTGGTGCCGCAGTCGTATGTCCTGCGCGCCGAGGAGGCGGCGAACCTGCGGCGATACGTCGAGGGCGGCGGGACGCTGGTCGTCTCGTACTTCTCGGGCATCGTGGACGAGAACGACGCGGTGCACCTCGGCGGCTATCCCGGCGCGTTGCGCGATGTGCTGGGCGTGCGCGTGGATGAGTTTCTGCCGCTGGCGGCGGGACAGTCGGTGGCTGTGCACAGTGCGGCGGACACCGGCGGCAGCGAAGCCGAGGTGGCGGGCAGCGGGACCGTGTGGAGCGAGCCGGTCGAGCTGCGCGGCGCCGAGGCGGTGCTGACGTATGCGGACGGTCCGGCGGCCGGGCATCCGGCGGTGACACGGCATCAGCTCGGCGAGGGCCAGGCCTGGTACGTCTCGACGCGACTGGATCCGGCGACGCTGCGTGAGATTTTGCGGCGTGCGGCGGCTGACGCGGGCGTCGAGTTCGACACGCAGACGCCTGACACGCTGGAGTCGGTGCGGCGGGTGAGCGCGGATGGATCGGTGCATCCGTTCACGCTGGACCACACGGCCGGATAGCTGACACGAATCTAAGGACTCTGTGTCTCGCTGAGCGGGACAGGCAGCGTCAACGGACAATCGGCGTTAGCGGCGCACGGCGCTCGGGCGTGTGGCGCGTAACAAGCGCGACGCGCCCGAGTGACCGGGTCGGTTATGCGATGAGGAGGTGGCGGATGTGTTCGGTGGCCTCAGCGCGGGCTACCTCCGGCAGTCCGCCATCGGTCACCCAGGTGTCCACGGCGGACAGCGGGGCGAAGGTGGCCAGCCCGGCCAGTCCCCACTTGCTGTGGTCGGCGACGGCGACGACCCGCCGCGCGGCCGCGATCAGTGCCCGGTTGGTCTCCGCCTCGGCCAGGTTCGGCGTGGAAAGGCCGGCGCCGATCGAGATGCCATGGCAGCCCACGAACGCCAGGTCGAAGTTCAGCGAGCGGATCGCCTGATCCGCGACCGGGCCGACCAGGGCGTCAGACGGGGTGCGCATCCCGCCGGTGAGCACCACAGTCGCGCCATGCCGGGCTCCGGGCGGACGCAACCGCTGCGCGAAGAGTTCGGCGATGCGCATCGAGTTGGTGACCACGGTCAGGTCGGAGACGTCGGTGAGCCGGCGCGCGAGGGCGAAGGTGGTCGTTCCGGCCGACAGCGCGACCGCGCCGCCGCGTGGGACCAGGGCCGCGGCCGCCTCGGCGATCGCCTCCTTGGCCGCGGTCTCCAGGGTGCGCTTGGCCTCGAAGCCCGGCTCGTGCGCGCTGGACTCGCCGAGCGCGACCGCGCCGCCGTGCACCTTTTCCAGCAGCCCGTCGCGGGCCAGCGCGTCGAGGTCGCGGCGGACCGTCATGTCGGAGACACCGAAGCGCAGCACCAGGTCAGTCACCCGCACCCCGCCGCGGGCGCGCACTTCGGCCGCGATCGCGGCGCGGCGCTGTTCGGCCAGCAGCCCTCGGCCGTCGTCCGTGTCGACCTGAGCCATCGCTGCTCCTTCTCGCCTTCGCGACCCCCCGCGTTCCGGCTCGTTCGCGGTGCGGCTGCGCCCAATTCTCGTCCGGGACGAGCGACTGTGTCGAACGTTCGAAACCATGCTAGCCCTTGTGAGTTAACGTTCAACCGTGTTTGAATATGTTCGATGAAGGAGCTACCGGTGAAGAAGACAGTCACGCAGCTGGCGGACGGCCGTGAGCTGATCTATTACGACGCCGGCGACGCCGAGACACGGGGCGCGTTCGCCGATCAGCGGCCGCTTGAGCCAGTCGACACCACCAGCGAAACCCGCTTCGACCCGGTGCAGGGCGAGTGGGTCGCGGTGGCCGCGCACCGGCAGGGCCGGCCGTATCTTCCGCCGACCAACAGCTGCCCGCTGTGCCCCTCGACGCCCGAGTGGCACAGCGAGATCCCCGCCCCGGACTACGAGGTCGTCGTCTTCGAGAACCGGTTCCCTTCGCTCAGCGGGCTCCCGGCGGAGCAGGATACGCTCACCGGTCCGCTGCCGCATCGCGCGCACGTGGGCGGAGGGCGCTGCGAAGTGGTCTGCTTCACCTCGGATCACAACGCCACCTTCGCAAGCCTCGATGAAGCTCGGGTGCTGCTGGTGCTGGAGGCGTGGACCGACCGCACCGCCGAGCTTTCGGCGCTGCCCGGCACGCGCCAGGTGTACTGCTTCGAGAACCGGGGCAACGAGATCGGCGTCACGCTGACGCACCCGCACGGCCAGGTCTATGCGTTCCCCTATCTGACCCCGAAGACCGCGCGCGCGGTGGACAGCGCCGCCGCGCACCGGGAGCGCACCGGCCGCAACCTCTTCGACGACGTGCTCGCGGCGGAGCGGGCCGGCAGCCGGGTGGTGCTGGAGAACGAGGAGTGGACGGCGTTCGTGCCGTTCGCCGCGCGCTGGCCGTACGAGGTGCACCTGTACCCGAACCGGCGGGTCGGCGACTTCACCAAGCTCGACGATGCGCAGCGCTCGGCATTCCCCAGCGTGTACTTGGAGCTCTTGGGACGTTTTGATCGGCTGTTCACCGGACGCTCAGCCCCGACCCCGTACATTGCGGCTTGGCACCAGGCACCGGTCGCCCCGACCGGGACCCGGCCCGAGCTGGCCCTGCACCTTGAGCTGTTCACCGTGCTGCGCACCGCGGACAAGCTCAAGTACCTGGCCGGCACGGAATCCGGGATGGGTGCCTTCATGAACGATGTGTCGCCCGAGCGGGCGGCCGCGAGACTGCGAGAGGTTGCGGGATGACTCTGACGCCCGGTCCGGCGGACGGCGCGCGGGTTCTGGTGACGGGTGGCGCGGGCTATATCGGCTCGGTGGTGGCCGCGCGGCTGCTCGAATCCGGGTACCGCGTGACAGTGCTCGATGATCTGTCCACCGGGCACCGGGTCGGCGTTCCGCAGGGCGCGGAGTTCGTCGAGGGCCGGATCCACGACACCGCGGCCAAGGTGCTCGACCCCTCGTTCGCGGCCGTGCTGCACTTCGCGGCGTTCTCACAGGTCGGCGAGTCGGTCGCGAAGCCGGAGAAGTACTGGGCGAACAACGTCGTCGGCACGCACCTGCTGCTCGACGCGATGCGCGAGGCCGGGGTCCGGAAGCTGGTGTTCTCCTCGACGGCCGCGGTGTACGGCGAGCCGGAGACGGTGCCGATCCTGGAGACCGCGCGCACCGCTCCGACGAGCCCGTACGGCGCGACGAAACTGGCCGTGGACCACATGATCTCGGCCGAGGCGATCGCGCATGGCCTGGCCGCCGTTTCGCTGCGGTACTTCAACGTCGCAGGGTCCTACAACGGCTTCGGCGAGCGGCACGATCCTGAGTCGCACCTGATTCCGCTGGTCTTGAAGGCCGCGCTGGGCGAGCGGCCCGCGATCACCTTGTTCGGGACCGACTATCCGACCCCGGACGGCACCTGCATCCGCGACTACATCCACGTCGCAGACCTCGCCGACGCGCACCTGCGCGCGTTGCACCGCGCGCACGAGGGCGAGCACCTGATCTGCAACCTCGGCAACGGCCGCGGTTTCACGGTGCGCGAAGTGATCGACGCCGCGCGCCGGGTCACCGGCCGGGACATCCCGCAGGCGGAGGCGGAGCGCCGGGCCGGCGATCCCGCGACGCTCGTGGCCGGAGCGCAGCGCGCGGAAACGGAACTCGGCTGGCGCCCGCAGCATGTGGACCTCGACACGATGGTCGCCGACGCTTGGAGCTTCGCGCAGGCCGTTCGCGCCGAAGGCCGGTAACAGCGCACGAGCTCGGTAACTCGCCCTTTTCTCTTTCTTCCTCCCGCCCGTTCAGCCCTTGGGAAGCAGGCAGTCAGTGAACGTCGTCGACCCGATCGCCGCCGAGGCGACCAAGCTGTTCGAGTCCGTATACGGCGGCCGGCCGCAGGGCCTGTGGGCCGCGCCCGGCCGGGTGAACGTCATCGGCGAGCACACCGACTACAACGAGGGTTTCGTGCTGCCGATGGCGATCGACCGGTACACGGTGGTCGCGGCGGCGAAGCGGACGGATGGCCGGTTGCGCGTGGTGTCGTCGGCGGGCGACCAGCGGGTGATCGAGGTGGATCTGGCGGCGCTCACTCCGGGCTTTCCGCAGGGCTGGACCGAGTACCCGGCGGGCGTCGCCTGGGCGCTGCGCGGCGCCGGCATCCTGAAGGAGAACTTCACCGGCGCTGACCTGGCGTTCGTTTCCACGGTCCCGGTCGGCGCGGGCCTTTCCTCGTCGGCGGCGCTGGAGTGCTCGACCGGCCTGGCTCTCGCCGGGCTGGCCGGAGCCGAGACGGACCTCAGCACCGCGGACCTCGCGCGCCTTTCGCAGTACGCTGAGAACGCGTACGCGAACGTCCCGTGCGGCCCGCTGGACCAGCTCGCCTCGGCGTTCGGCGAGGATGGCAGGGTGCTGTTCATCGACACCCGCTCGTTCGAGATCGCGCCGCACCCCTTCGATCTGGCCGCGGCCGGTCTCACCTTGCTGGTGATCGACACGAAGGTCAGCCACGACCACGGCGAGTCCGGCTATCCGGCGCGGCGGGCGAGCTGCGAGAAGGCGGCGGCGGCGCTCGGCGTGCGGGCGCTGCGGGACCTGACGCCGGCCGATCTCGAGCGAGCGCAGCGGGAACTCGACGAGGTCACCGCGCGCCGAGTGCGGCACGTGGTGACCGAGGACGAGCGGGTCGAGCAGTTCGTCAGCCTGCTGACGGAGGGCGAGCTGGTCGGCGAGCGGCTGCGCGCGGCGGGTGAGCTGATGACAGCGTCGCACGTGTCCCTGCGTGACGATTTCGAAGTCTCCTGCGACGAATTGGATGTCGTCGTCGACGCGGCGCTGCGTGCGGGTGCCCATGGCGCGCGGATGACCGGCGGCGGCTTCGGCGGCAGCGCGATCGCGCTGGTGTCGGTCGGCGACGCGGAGCAGGTCAGCGAGAGCGTGCTGGCGGCGCTGCCGCAGGCGGAGATCTTCCGGGCGATCCCGGCGCAGGGTGCGCACCGGGTTCGCTAGGGCACGGCAAAAGTGTCCAGTCGAGCGAGACACAGGGCACTGTGATGCGTTCGCCCAGGTAGAACGTCCAATGCTTTAGGCGCCGCTGGACCGGAAGCGGATTCGGGTTCCGGGCGGCGCTTGGGCCGCCGGGCCGAGGGCGGCGGCGGGCAGGACCCCGATCACCGGATAGCCGCCGGTCGGCGGATGGTCGGCCAGGAAGATGATCGGGTGGCCGTCGGCCGGGACCTGGATCGCGCCGAGGACCGCGCCCTCGCTCGCGATCGTGTCCGCCCCGGTGCGCGGCAGGGCCGGGCCGTCGAGGCGCAGCGCGATCCGGTTCGACGTGGGCGAAACCGTGAACTCGCGCGTCGTGAGCAGCTGCCAGGCTGACTCCGGGAAGGCGGCGGGCCGCGGGCCGAGCACGATCGGGAGTTCGATCATCGACCCGGGATCGGCCGCGGCGGCCACCGTGACCGGGTAGGTGTCAGCGGGCTGCGGTGGTCCGGCAGCCTTGCCGATCGGGAGAAGGTCGCCGTCGCGAAGGCGCCCCTTGCTGCCGAGGCCGGAAAGCAGATCGGTGGAGCGGCTGCCGAGTACCGGCGCAACAGTGATGCCGCCGGCGATGGCGATGTAGTTCCGCACGCCTTGGGTCGCCGTGCCGACGTCGAGCGTCTGGCCCGTCTGCAACGCGATCGGAGCGGACCACGGCGCCGGGCGGCCGTCGACGCGCACCGGGGCGACAGCGCCGCAAACCGCGACGACGATCGGCGCTAGCGCCCTGAGCGTCAGGCCACTGACCGTCGCCTCCAGCGTCGCGGCGTCTGGGTTGTTGCCTACAAGATGATTGGCGAGGCGATGCGCGGCCTGGTCCAGTGCGCCGCTGCGCGGGACTCCGAGGTACGCGTATCCGGGACGGCCGAGGTCCTGGAGCGTGGTGAGCGCGCCCGCCCGGGTGATTTCGATAGCGGGTACGGAGGCCGGCGGCGGGGGTGTGGCGGCGGCCGCGGTCCGGCCACGTCGTGCGACGGCTGAAGCGCCGCTGACCGGGACGAAGCGCACGGTGCTGCCAGGAACGAGCAGCGCGGGTTCCGCACGGTCCAGATCCCAGAGGTCTGCGTCGGTCGTGCCGATCAAATTCCAACCGCCAGGTGACGCGCTGGGATAGACCCCCGTGTAGGGCCCTGCCACGGCGACCGAGCCAGGCGGCACGCTCGCACGCGGGGTCGCCCGGCGCGGTAGTTGGTAGCGCTCCGGCAGGCCGGTCAGATAGGCGAAGCCCGGGGAGAATCCGCAAAAGGCGACGCGATATTCGTGGGCTGAGTGGATCGCCGCGACCTCGTCCGCTGACACGCCCCACGCCTTGGCGACTTCGGCCAGATCCGGGCCGTCGTAGTGGACGGGGATGCGGATTGTGGAGCCGAACGCGGCTTGGGCGGCGGCTGGTTTCCAGTTCGCCAGCAGCGCGGCGAGCCGCGCCGGATCAGCGAGACCGTCAATCAGGACCGTTCGCTCGGCCGGGACGATGTCGTCGACCGGTGGCAGCGTGCCTTCGACCCGGCGGCGCAGCAGATCGGCGTGCAGGGCCGCGACTTCGGCGAGATCTGCGCACTCGACGAGCAGTGCGTGCGGTCCGTATCGAAGCGCAATCACGGCCGCTGCCCGCCTAGGCGACGAATGGTCGAATACTGACACCGGCTGCGGTCAGTGCTTCGCGCACCCGCACGGCGAGGTCGACGGCCCCCGGCGTATCGCCGTGCAGGCACAGGGAATCCGCCGCGACGGGAATGCGGTCGCCGGTCGCCGCGATCACCGAGCCTTCCGTCGCGATGCCTACAGACCGTTTCACTACTTGCTCCGGGTCGTGCAGGACCGCCCCCGGTTCGGTACGCGGCACGAGAGTGCCGTCCGGCCGGTACGCACGATCGGCGAATGCCTCGATGACGATCGGCAGCCGCGCCGCGCCCGCCGCTCGATGCACCGCCGATCCCGGGAGGCCGAGGACCGGCAGTTCGCCGCCGGACAGCAGGATCCCGTCGACGACGGCGTCGGCCTGGCCCTCGTCCCACACGATGCGGTTGTAGAGAGCGCCGTGCGGTTTCACGTAGGCCACGTCCGCGCCAGCAGCGCGGGCGAAAACCCGTAGCGCGCCGATCTGGTAGGCGACCTCGTCGGCCAGTTCGCGCGGCGGGACGTCCATCGCGCGGCGGCCGAATCCGGCCAGGTCGCGGTAGGAGACCTGCGCGCCGATCCGGACGCCGTGCGCGGCGGCGAGAGCGCACACGCGGCGCATCGTGGACGGGTCGCCGGCATGGAAGCCGCAGGCCACGTTCGCACTGGTCACGATGGCCAGCAGCGCCTCGTCGTCGGTCAGCTGCCAGCGGCCGAAGCCCTCGCCGAGGTCGGCGTTGAGATCGATGGACAAGGTGCCGTGCGCCATGACGGAACGATATCGGGCGATCGGGCGGAAAACGGGGAGGTCAAGCCTGGGCCGTGGGTAAACGACCTAACCAACCGCGACAGGCTCGGCTGGCAGCCGCCCGGCGAGCAGGTCCGGCAGGAGGCGGGCGAGACCGGGCGGATGAATGATCGCGTCCGTCGCCGCCAGTTCGCCGGCCGCCCACCAGCGGTGCCCGGCGATGAGGCCGCGCTCGACCTCCTCCCAGCCGGACGGGTTCAGCTCGAAGCCTTCGGCGCGCAGGAAGTAGTAGTGGTTCTCGAACCAGCGCTCCAGGCCGGCGAAACGGGCCACGCCGCTGTTGACCGCGATGATCCGGTCGAAGCGCTCCGCCGGGACGCGCAGACCGGTCTCCTCGAACAGCTCGCGCGCGGCGGCCTGTGGAAGGGACTCGCCTTCGTCAACCCCGCCGCCGGGTGTCCCCCACCAGGCGCCGCCAGGCGTCAGCGATTCCGGGTCGACGAAGTGGAAGAGCAGGATCCTGTCGTGGCCGTCCGCGAGAATGATGCGCGCAGTGTGCCGCACCGGGAGGCCGACCTCACCCGCTGGGGTCTGCGCTCGTGTCCCATCAGCCACGTTCGGATCATATCCCGGCCAAGAACGCGACATATCGTAGCAAATTATGCGAAACGTTCAGCACTGCTCGCCCGTCTGACTCATCCTGACCGGCCTACGTCAAGCCAGCGGTCTGCGCGAACGTCTGACCTCGGCGCGCCGTAGATGCGACACTGGAGCCATGGCGTTTCCGCACACCACGACGCTGGTGACATTTCCCAGCGGCACCACGGAGGGCAGCTCGACCATCGTCGCCGCAGTGCCCTTACCTGGCGGCGTCATCGGCGTCGTGACGGACACCACGCCGTTTCATCCGCTCGACCACAGTTGGCCGGACCAGCCGGGTGACACCGGCACGATGGAGTTCGTCAACTCGTCCGACTTCGGCGGCGCACGCTGCCCGATCGTGGACTGTGTGACCGGCGCGGTCGGGCCGGCCGGCGAGTTCGCGCTCGGCGAGCAGATCCCGGTGCGCCGGGGTGATCCGCAGTGGACCTGGCTCGCCGTCCACCTGGTCGAGTTCGCCTGCGCGCCCGCCGAGCCGGAGGCGCTGCTCGGCCGCGCGGTCGTGCTGCGCGCCGACTCGGCACGCCGGGCGGCGCTTTCCGCCGCGCACACCGGCTGCCACCTGCTCGCCCTGGCGCTCAACGAGGCGCTGGCCGAGCGCTGGCGCAAGCAGGCGCGGCTCGACGCGCTCGGCTCGCCGGACTTCGACGCGCTGGCGATGGACGGTTCGCGGATGGACGAGCACGCGAGCACCGACCGGTACCGGATCGGCAAGTCATTGCGCAGAAAGGGCTTCGACGCCGAGGGCCTGGCCGACGCGCTCGGCGAGATCACCGCGCGGGTCAACGCGCGGCTGGCCGGGTGGATCGCGGCCGACGCACCGGTTCGCGTCCAGGCGCCTGGCCCGGAGTTGACCGCGCGCCGGCGCTGGACCTGCGCGCTGCCCGAGGGCGCCGCCTCGATCGACTGCGGTGGCACCCACCTGTCCAGGCTCGGCGAACTCGCCTCGCTGACCACCAACCTCTCGCTGAGCGGGGACGGCACCGAACTGGTCGCGGTCACGGTACCGAAACGGATCTGAGGCAATCTCCGGGGTCAGTGAGAAACAGTCTCCGAGCCCTGAGTGAAACGGGCGCCACCGGGAAGATGTGACCGGGAAGCGATGCGGACGGCGTGATCCGCACGTCCCGCGCGCCCGCCGGCGACCGGGTCACCGACTGAAATCAGCTATCGAATTCACCGTCCGCCGAGCAGTGAATCAGCGCCCGAACATAGCGAGATAAGGTCACGTACCCTGTCGCGATCCGATTACGGCTGCTACGGTCCACTACCGTGGCGGCGACCACGGTGACTCACCTGCGCTCGGCGCGGGCCTTCGACGCGGAGGCCCGGGCCAGCTTCGACGCGTTCTTCGACGCGCATCACCGCGACCTGGCCAGGCTGGCCTTCCTGCTGTCCGGCGACCCGGACGCGGCCGAAGACCTGACCGCGGAAGCGTTCACCCAGGCCTGGAAGCGCTGGGAGCAGGTCACCGGCTCGGACGTGCCACTGGCCTACGTGCGCCGGATCGTGGTGAACCTGGCGGCCAGCCGGGTGCGCCGGCTGGTGCGCGAGCGGCGTGGCTGGCGGCTGCTCGGCGCGGCGTGGACCGATCGGGTGGACGGGCCCGACCTGGCCGCGAGCGCGGACGTGCGAGAGGCGCTGCGGCGGCTTCCGGTGCGCAAGCGGGCCTGCGTCGTGCTGCGGCACTACTACGGCCTCAGCGAGCAGGAAACCGCCACGACGCTGGGGATATCGGTCGGAACGGTCAAGAGCCAGACCTCGCGGGGCGTGGCCGAACTGGCCACATTGCTCGGCGCGCGTCCGAACGGGCGCGCGGTTAAGAACGGGGCGGCCAAGGACGGGGCGGCCCAGCGATGACAAACCCGGTACGTGGTGGCAGGGCGGGCGAGAGCGGCGCGGGTGGCGGCGCCCGGGAGGAAGCGGCGCTCGCCGTGCGCAGCAGCTCCGAACTCGGCAGCGTGTGGCTGACCGAGGTCCTCGACTCCGAGTTCGCCGGGTACGAGCCCGACACGCACCGGATCCGCACGCTGCTCGACGAGCGGCTCGAGGACGGCGGCGGCAAGGCGAGAGGCGTCGGTGGCGGGGTACGCATTCCAGTCCTGGGAATGCGGCTGGCCGGCATTCCCGCAGGCATCGCGGCGGCGGCGCTGTGCGCGACGGTGGCTGTCGCGGTGACTGCGACGGTCGCGAATGATCAGCCGCACTCGTCGCCGGAAGCCGCCACGGGTCACAGCGGCCTGCCCGCCGCCAGTGGGGTGCCATCCGGCGCGAACGACCACTCGCAGGCCGGTCCGGCCGCTTCGGCTACGCACACCAGCGCCAACGGCCAGGGCGCGCAGACGGCGACCAAGTCGGCCGGCCCGAGTGAGAGCCCACCGGCCTCCGCGTCAGCGCCGCCCTCGGGCTCGGGTCCGTCGCTGGTCAGAGCGGTCGGCGCGCTCGCTGCGTCCAGCAACGCGCAGTGGACCGAGGAGGACGTGCACATCACCCTCCAGGACCCGGTCACCGCGCTGCAGCTGACCATCCGGATCACGCCGAATGCCGGCTACTCGAAAGAGAATTTCTGGTCGGATCATGACATCGGGCAGTTCGACGTGTCGGTGAACCCGAACGCGGGCGGTCTCATTTACACATTCACCCTCAAGCAGGGCAACGCCATCCAGGCCGGCCCGTTCACCATCGCGGCCCAGTTCCAGCATGACAGCAGCCCGCATGACACGAGCGGTGACACGTACTCGCTGAGCGTGACGACCGACCCGGCGCACGGCTCGACTTCCTCGGGCGCGCAGGGCGGCTTCTAGGGCACCGAGCGTGAAACTTTCACGACACGGGCATGATCAGAGTACTGTGACAGTCTCGCGATACAGCATTAGAGCCCTGATACTCTGCGGTTCACGAGACCGCCTTGGCGGCCTCGCGTCCCGCCGTGCGGCCGGAAAACAGGCAGCCGCCGAGGAAGGTTCCCTCCAGCGACCGGTAGCCATGCATGCCGCCACCGCCGAAGCCGGCCACCTCGCCTGCCGCGTAAAGGCCAGGTAGCGGCTGCCCGTCCGCGCGCAGCACTCGGCCGGACAAGTCGGTTTCCAGGCCGCCGAGCGACTTGCGCGTCAGGATATTGAGTTTCACGGCGATGAGCGGCCCTGCCTTCTCATCGAGCAGTCGGTGCGGGGCGGCCACTCGGATCAGCCGGTCTCCGCGGTAGGCCCGCGCGCCGTGGATCGCGGTAACTTGCAGGTCCTTGGTGAACTTGTTGCCGATCTCCCGGTCGCGCGCCTCCACCTGCCTGGTCACCTCGCCCAGATCCAGCAGCGGCTTGTCGGTCAGCGCGTTCATCCCGTCCACAAGTCGCGGCAGCGAGTCGGCGACCACGAAGTCGACGCCGTGCCGCTTGAACGCCTCGACCGGGGCCGGGGCGCCCGGACCGATCCGGCCGAGCAGCTGCCTGATGCTCTTGCCGGTCAAGTCAGGGTTCTGTTCAGAGCCGGAGAGCGCGAACTCTTTCTCGATGATCTTCTGGGTGAGCAGGAACCAGGTGTACTCGTGCCCGGTGCGCATGATGTGTTCCAGCGTGCCGAGCGTGTCGAAGCCGGGGAACAGCGGCACCGGCAGCCTGCGTCCCGTGGCGTCCAGCCAGAGTGAGGACGGACCCGGCAGGATCCTGATTCCGTGTAGCGGCCAGACCGGGTTCCAGTTGGTCACCCCCTCGGTGTAATGCCACATCCGGTCGCCGTTGATCAGCCGGCCGCCCGCCGCGTCGGCGATCTCCAGCATGCGCCCGTCGACGTGCGCGGGAACGCCGGAAAGCAGGTTGCGTGGCGGCTGACCGAGCCGCGCCGGCCAGTTGCGGCGCACCAGCTCGTGGTTGCCGCCGATGCCGCCCGAGGTGACCACGACTGCCTGAGCGGTAAAGGAGAACTCGCCGGCTGCGGTCCGCGAACTCGGCGCGCCGCGCCGGGCATCGCTGGGTTCGAGCACGGTGCCGTGTACGCCGGTGACCGCGCCGTCGGTCACGATGACGTCATCGACGCGGTGCCGGAACGCGAATCGCACCTTTCCCTCAGCGGCCGCGGCGCGCACCCGCCGCTCGAAGGGTTCGACGACTCCGGGTCCGGTGCCCCAGGTGATGTGGAAGCGCGGGACCGAGTTGCCGTGACCGTCGGCGAGGTAGCCGCCGCGTTCGGCCCAGCCGACGATCGGGAAGAGGCGCACGCCCTGGGCGTGCAACCAGGAGCGCTTCTCGGTGGCGGCGAAATCCACGTAAGCCTCGGCCCAGCGCCGCGGCCAGTAGTCCTCTTCGCGGTCGAAGCCGGCGCTGCCCAGCCAGTCCTGCCAGGCCAGCTCGTGGGAGTCGCGGATGCCCATCCGGCGCTGTTCCGGGGAATCGACGAAGAACAGTCCGCCGAAGGACCAGAACGCCTGGCCGCCGAGCGAGGCCTCCGGTTCCTGCTCGACGAGGATCACCCGCCGTCCGGCGTCGGCCAGTTCGGCGGTCGCCACCAGCCCGGCAAGCCCGCCTCCGACCACGATGACATCCGTGTCCACGACGACCGCACCTCGTCTCTACGCGTTGTCTCCACCGGTTTGTTCGCCGGGTCGCAGGCTGATCGTAGGCCGCGGCGCGATCACTCCTCAACGAAGCATACGAACGTTTGGGGCGGTTGCACTCTGTCGCGTCCATTGGAAGTTCGGTGCCGCTGCGCTCGGAGGTTTGGTGCGGCTGTACTGTGCCTGACACACTGCGAGCATGATCGAGGAGCGGGCGTGATCGAGGAACTGCTGCCGCCCGGCGCGATTGCCGTCGAGACGCGGACCGATCCCCCGGACGCCGTGCTGTTTCCCGAGGAGCAGGCGGAACTCGCGTTAGCCGTGGAGAAGCGGCGGCTGGAGTTCACCACCGTCAGGCACTGCGCTCGCAGCGCGCTGGCCCGGCTCGGCGTCGCACCCGTCGCGATCCTGCCCGGCCTACGCGGCGCACCACAATGGCCGGCCGGCATCGTGGGCAGCATGACGCACTGCGCCGGGTACCGGGCGGCCGTGGTCGCTCGCAGCGAGGAGCTGGCGACCATCGGCGTGGACGCGGAACCGCACGAGGCGTTGCCGCCGGAGGTGCTGACCACGGTCACGATCCCGGAGGAACGCGAGCGGCTGGAACGGCTCGCGGCGCAACAGCCGGCCGTGCACTGGGACCGGCTGCTGTTCAGCGCGAAGGAGTCGGTGTACAAGGCGTGGTTTCCGCTGACCGGCCGGTGGCTCGACTTCGAGGAGGCGAGCGTCGACTTCCGGGCGCCTGATCACGAATCGGGTTCGTTTTACGCGCGGTTGCTGGTGCCGGGACCGGTGGTCGCGGGGGTCACGCTGCTCGGATTCACCGGACATTGGCTGGTGCGGGACGGGTTGCTGTTCACCGCGATAGCGGTGGCGCCGAACGGATCTTCCGCAGAACGAACGATCGTGCTATGAATGTTCGCGTGAGCAAAGGAGAGGCGACTCGACAGGCGGTTCTCGACGAGGCGGTCGGGACGGCCGCGCGGCTGGGGCTCGCCGGCCTGACCATCGGCTCGCTCGCCTCCCGGCTCGAACTGTCCAAGAGCGGGCTTTTCGCGCACTTCAAGTCGAAGGAATCGCTTCAGCTTCAGGTGCTCGAACGGGCCCGCGACCTGTTCAGCGAGGAGGTCGTGCGGCCCGCGCTCAAGGCGCCGCGCGGCGAGCGGCGAGTGCGTGCGCTGTTCGAGCACTGGCTGCGCACGATCATCCACGGCGGCTCCGAGTGCCTGTTCGTCTCCGCCTCCGCAGAGTTCGACGACCAGCCGGGACCCGTGCGTGACCAGCTGGTGCGCGACCATCGGGACTTCGCCGACTCGGTGGCGCAGATGTTCCGCACCGGTATCGCGGAGGGCGAGTTCCGGCCGGACGCCGACGCGGAACAGTTCGCGCACGACCTGCACGCCGTCATGCTCGGGTTCTTCCACGCCTGCCGGCTGCTCAACGACCCGAAGGCGGAGAGCCGCACCCGGCATGCCTTCGAAGCGCTCATCGACGCGGTACGCGTGACACCACGCATTACGTAGCCGCCGACTGACTGCCTGACTTACGCAGCCTCACCGCTAACTAATCGGAGTTCTCAATGACCGAGTCACTCATCGAAAAAAGCACGATCGTTCGTTCTTCTTTCGCGTTGCGGCAGCGCGCTACCCGCGCCGCCTTCCGGACGCTGGAGCGCCGAGCGCCACGATTGGGCGCGCGCTGGGCCGAACGGGTTTGGTGCACGGTGCAGCATGCGGACCGGTCGCGTGCGGTGCCGGCCGCACCGGGCGACCTCGTCACCATCCCGCTGCACAGGAATGCGGAACCGACGTTCGTCGCAGAGGTCTGGGGTACCTCCGGTCCTGTCGTCTATCTCCTGCACGGCTGGGGCGGTCATCGCAGTCAGTTCGGCGCGTTTGTCGCGCCGCTGACCGCCGCCGGGTTCCGGGTCGTCGCGATCGACACGCCAAGTCACGGCGATTCCGGTCCCGGCTCGTTCGGGGCCAACCGCAGTCTGATCACCGAGTTCACGGCCGCATTGTCGGCCGCCGCGCGGGCGTTCGGGCCCGCGCACGCCGTCATCGGCCACTCGCTCGGCGGCGGGTCGGCAGCGCTCGCGGTACTCGACGGATTGCCCACGAGGCGCCTCGTGCTCATCTCGCCGATGACTGACCCGACGCAGTTCATGCGGGGATTCGCCGCGATGCTCGGCTTCGGCGACCGCGTTCGGACCGGCTTGATGCGGCGGCTGGAACTGCGGACCGGTCGGCCGATGTCAGACTTCGACGCGGTCGGCCGGGCGACAGCGGTGTCCCAGGCCGAACCGCCACTCGATGACGCGCAACTGCCGTCGCTGCTGGTCATCCACGACCGTGCGGACAAGCAGATCCCGTTCGGCATGGGTAAGGCGATCGCCGCCGCGTGGCAGGGAGCAGAGTTGCTGAGTACGACCGGCCTCGGGCACAACCGGATCCTGCGCGACCCGGAGGTGATCCGCAGCGCGGTGGCATTCGTCCAGGTCAGCAGCACACAGGCCTATCAGGATTCTGTGTCCAGCAAAACGGGACAAGCCGCGTAGCGCAGTACCGCTGGCTCACACGACCGGCAGCCCGACGTAGTTCTCGGCGAGCGAGGCGGCCGCGGCGTCGGACGACGCTATGTAGCGCAGGTTCGAGAGTTGGAGCCGATGCGCGAACTCGTCGGCGTGCGGATCGCGGTGCAGCATCGTCGTCATGAAGTAGGAGAAGTGCTCGGCGCGCCACACCCGGCGCAGCGCCGTTTCCGAGTACGCGTCGAGCAGGCTCTCGTCGCCCTTGTCCTGCGCCTGGATGATCGCGGCGGCAAGCAATGTCGCGTCGGCGGTCGCCAGGTTGAGGCCCTTCGCTCCGGTCGGCGGGACGATGTGCGCGGCGTCTCCAGCGAGGAAGAGGCGGCCGTACCGCATCGGCTCGGCGACGAAGCTGCGCATCGGCGTGATCCCCTTCTCGGTGATCGGGCCGTGCTCAAGACGCCAGCCGGGCAGCTCGAAACGCGCGTCGAGTTCGGCCCAGATCCGCTCGTCTGACCAGGCCTTCAGGTCCTCGTCCGGAGCGACCTGGAGATACAGCCGGCTGATTTGCGGTGAGCGCATGCTGTGCAGCGCGAATCCGCGTTCGTGGTTGGCGTAGATCAGTTCGTCGCACGACGGAGGTACGTCGGCGAGGATTCCCAGCCAGGCGAAGGGATACTCGTGTGACCAGGTGCGCAGCAGACTGGCCGGGATCGAGTCGCGGCCGATGCCGTGGAAGCCGTCGCAAGCCACGACGATGTCGCATTCGAGCGTGTGCTCGGCGCCCTCGTGCCGGTAGCGGATCAGCGGGGTCGCGGTGTCGGCCTTCTCGATCGCGAGCGCTGCGGCTTCGAACAGGACCGTGCCGCCCTGCTGCTCACCGATCGCTATCAGATCTTTGACGACCTCGGTCTGCGCATAGACCATGACGCTGCGGCCGCCGGTGTGCGAGGGGAAGTCGACCCGGTGCGCCTCGCGGGCGAAGCGCAGCTCGATGCCGTCGTGCCGCAGGCCGAGGCGGTCCATGCGGTCGCCGGCGCCCGAGGCGCGCAGCACGTCTACGGTGTTCTGTTCCAGCACACCGGCGCGCTGCCGGTGCTCGACGTAGTCGCGGGTCCGGTTCTCCAGCACCAGGTTTTCGATCCCGGCCTGGCGCAGCAGGTGTGAGAGCAGCAGGCCGGCCGGTCCGGCGCCTATGATCCCGACGCTGGTACGCACGTCGTCCTCCCCCTCGTCTTTCAGGTGTCTGATTCGCTTTGGCCGCTGCCGTCGAGGTCCGCGAAGACCTGTTGGGCTACGGCGAAGGCCGCGTTGGCTGCCGGGACGCCGCAGTAGACGGCGGTCTGGAGCAGGATTTCGCCGATCTCTTCGCGACTGAGGCCGTTGTTCAGCGCGCCGCGCAGGTGCATCGCCAGTTCATTGAAATGCCCGTGCGCGACCAGCGCGGTGAGCGTCACCGCGCTGCGCATCCGCCGGTCGAGGCCGGGCCTGGTCCAGATCTCACCCCAGGCGTAGCGCGTGATGAAGGCCTGGAAGTCGGCGGTGAAGGCGGTGGTGTTCGCGATCGCACGGTCCACGTGCGCGTCACCGAGTACGGCACGGCGCGCTGCCGTCCCCGCGTCGTGGCGTCCAGTGCCAGGATTCGCATTCGGTTCGGAGGCGAAGTGGGCGCGCAGCGCGTCGGCGATGATGCGCGGCTGCTCGACAACGGCAAGGTGGGCCGCGTCGGCAACTTCGAGCAGCGCCGCGGCCGGGATCGCGTCCGCGAGTTCACGCGCGTGCGCGAGCGGGGTCGAGACGTCTTCGCAGCCTGCGATCACGAGTGTGGGCGCGGCGATGGCGCCAAGCTGTTCGCGCAAGTCGATCCCGGCGAGCACGTCGCAGCAGGCGGCATAGCCGGACGGATCCGCGCCGCGCAGATCGTCGAGCAATGCCTTGGCGACAGGCGCCCCGGAAGCGGCGAAGCCGTCGGTGAACCAGCGTGCTGATGCGGCGTCCGCGACCGGACCGGTGCCCTCGTCGCGGACCAGCTTCGCGCGCGCCTGCCAGTACTGTGGATCGCCGAAGCGGGCCGAGGAGCACACGATGGCCAGCGACGCGATCCGCTCGGGTCGGTGGATCGCGAGCCAGGTCCCGACCGCGCCGCCCAACGAGACGCCGGCGTAATTGAACCGCTTGATACCCAGGGCGTTGGCGAGGTTGAGGACCGCCTGAGCGAGGTCGGCGATCGTCATCGCGCCGGGCTTGAGGCTGGGCAGCACGTTCGAGGGTGTGCCGCCGTGGCCGGGCAGGTCGTACCGGATCACGGTGTGTTCGGCTGCAATCGCCGGAATCACCTCGTCCCAGAGCCGCATCGACGTTCCGATGGACGGCCCGAGGATCAGTGGTGGCCGCGTGTCGTCGCTCTCCTCGCGACCGTCGCGGCGGTAGTGAAGCAGAGGTCGATCAGCCATCGAGGTTCGCCTTCATCCGGTCCGGAAAGACTTTGAGGCCTTCGAGCAATGTGACCGCGTGATGTGCGGCCTTCCCGGTGAGAACCAGCAGCTCCCTGATGACTGCGTCCTCGGACTGCCAGCGTCCGGCGGCGCGGTGCAGCTCCTGCGGCAGCGCGGAGAAGACGGTCGCGACGAGACCAGGGCTGCGCTGGGCGAGCGCGACGAGCTGAACGGAACGAGCCGGGTTGCGCTTGTCAGGCATCGAGGACGAGTAGCCCAGCGCGCCTTCCGCCAACTCACCGATCTCCGGCTGCGACAACACGATCACGTCCACACCGATCTTGCCGAGCGCGCCGATGGTCAAGCCGAGCGCGGTGGCCACGTCGACGACGCGCGTACGCACTGTGTGCCAGGCGCGTTCCGGTGCCGCGAGCCCGAGCTCGGCGGCGAACGTGCGAACGAGCTCGGGATCGTCGAGGTCGCCGACCGGGCCGCCGAGCTGCGCCGCGAGGGAGTGGTCGTGGACCGCGGCCAAGCGAGTGCACGCATCTTCGACGGCTGATTGCCAGGAGGTCAGCAGATTGCCGAAGGTGCTCGGCAGCGCGGGCTGAAGCAGTGTGCGGGCCCGCTGAGGTGTTTCGCCGAACTCGGCGGTCAACCTTCTGACCGCCGCGACGCAGCGATCGAGCAGCGGGATCGTCAAGCCGATGTTCCGCGACGCTTGGAGCATCAGAGCCGTGTCGATGACGTCCTGGCTTGTGGCCGGCTTGTGCAGGTGCTCGTGGTACTCCTCGGGCATCTGCTGACGCAGCCGCTCGATTAAGGGCACGACGATGGTCGCGTGCTCCTCGCCGAAGTCGCGCACCTCGTTGTATTCGTATCGCTGCCGCGTCGCGTGCACGATCGCATCGGCGGCGGCCTGCGGAATCCGGCCGAGCCGGGCCTTGGCCCTCGCCAGCGCCGCTTCGGTTTCCAGCAGCGTGCCCAGCGGATCGTCATCCCACGGGGAAGGTGAGATATACCGTCTCGGCATCGGCCTCATCGCCGTCACCTCCCTGAATGCGCACGTCGAAGCGGTACGTCCGCGCCGCCTCCAAACTGGCGATCAGCGTCCTGCGGCGGCGTGGTTCGAGCGCCGCGAGCAGCGGATCGGCCTCGTTAGCGGTCTCAAAATCGGAGAAGTAGGCGCGGCTGTACAGGTGATGCAGCAGCCCTCGGGCGAACAAGCAGACACAGAGGTAGGGGGCTGATGCGCCGAGTCCAGGAGGCATCAGGGTTCGTATCGCGTAGTGGCCGTCGGCATCGGTGGCGATGCGGCCGAAGCCGGTGAATCGGGTGTGGTCCCGGCCGAGCAGCGTGCCCGTGGTCTGATCGCTGCGCAGCGAGCCGGGGGCGCCGGTGAGCGAGCCATCGGGGCCGGCTTGCCAGAACTCCAACAGCGCGTCCGGAACCGGCAGGCCCGCGCCATCGAGCACGTATCCGTGCACAGTAATCGCGTCAGGATGCGCGGCGGGCGCCATTTCGCCGCCAAGCGCGAACGGCAACGCGTAACCGTAGAACGGGCCGACGGTCTGCGAAGGCGTGATCGGGAGGGTCGCCGGCGAGTTCGGTTCGGCGGTCATCAGCGCACTGCTCCATTGCTGTCGTCGGGCTCGCCGGTTTCGAACAGCGTCGCGGCCGGACCGTCGAGCACGATGTCCCAGCGGTAGCCGAGCGACCATTCCGGGCTGGAAAGATCGTGGTCGTATGCGGCGATCAGCCGCTCGCGCGCCGCGTCGTCGGTGACCGACTGGAAGATCGGGTCGTACCGAAACAGCGGGTCGCCGGGGAAGTACATCTGCGTGATCAACCGCTGGGTGAACGCGGTGCCGAACAGCGAGAAGTGGATGTGCGCCGGACGCCAGGCGTTGAGGTGGTTGCGCCAGGGGTACGGGCCCGGCTTGACCGTCGTGAACTGATACCGGCCGTCACCGTCGGTCAGGCAGCGGCCGACGCCGGTGAAGTTCGGGTCGAGCGGCGCCGGATGCTGATCGCGCTGATGCGCGTAGCGCCCCGAGGCGTTGGCCTGCCAGATCTCAACGAGTTGGCTGCGGATGGGCCGGCCGTCGCGGTCCAGGATCCGGCCGGTCACGGTGATCCGCTCGCCGAGCGGTTCGCCGCGGTGCTGCCGGGTGAGATCCGCGTCGAGCGCGGCGACATCGCCGACCCCGAAAACCGGCCCGTGCAGCTCGGCCGCCTCGGGATCGGTAATCGCGATCGGGCTCTGCTTCGGGTGTCGCAGCGTACTGCTGCGGTATGGGGCGTAGTCGCGGCGCGGGTGCTGCGATGTGGCCGAGTCCGGCTGCGCGCCGTCGCGCTGCGCCGGCGATCGCAGAGACGCCGATTGCGGCGCCGCTGAATGCAGCGCCTCGATCTCGGCATCTATGTCGGACTGCTTCTCGACGTCCGGGTTGAGCAACGCGGGCACCTCCTGCGAAGGCATCAGGGGACGATGACGGTGGCGGCCGTGCGCGCGGCCAGGTCGTCGGCGGTGGTTCCGGGCGCCGTCTCGACCAGGACGAAGCCCTTTTCGGTGACGTCGAGCACGCCGAGGTCGGTGATGACGCGGTGCACGCAGGCGCGGCCGGTGAGCGGGAGGGCGCAGCGCTCAAGTAGTTTGGGGGCGCCGTCACGGGTCGTGTGCTCCATCAGGACGATGACACGGCGGGCACCGTGCACCAGATCCATCGCCCCGCCCATGCCCTTGACCATCTTGCCCGGGATCATCCAGTTCGCCAGATCGCCTTGCTCGCTCACCTGCATCGCGCCGAGCACCGCGGTGTCGATGTGGCCGCCGCGGATCATGCCGAAGGAGAGGGCCGAGTCGAAGAAGGCCGCGCCGGGCAGCACGGTGACGGTTTCCTTGCCCGCGTTGATCAAGTCCGGGTCCACGTCCTCGTCGGCCGGGTATGGTCCGACGCCCAGGATCCCGTTTTCCGACTGGAGCGTCACGTGTACGCCGGCCGGCAGATGGTTCGGGATGAGCGTCGGCAGGCCGATGCCGAGATTGACGTACTCGCCGTCCGTCAGCTCGGCTGCCGCTCGAACGGCCATCTGCTCACGGGTCCAAGCCATCAGGGTCCTGCCATTTCGGTCGCAGTGCTCGTATGCGTCACCGTGCGCCGCTCGATCCGTTTGTCCGCCGCCTGCTCGGGGCTGAGCGCCACGATCCGCTGCACGAACACCCCCGGCAGGTGTACCTCGTCGGGGTCCAACTCCCCCGGCTCCACCAGCTCTTCGACCTGCGCGATGGTGACCCGGCCCGCCATCGCCGCCAGCGGGTTGAAGTTGCGGGAGGCCTTTGCGAACAGCAGGTTCCCGTGCCGATCGCCCTTTGCCGCGTGCACCAGCGCGTAGTCGGTCACGATGCCGCGCTCCAGGACGTACTGCGCGCCGTCGAACTCGCGCACCTCCTTCGGCGGCGAGGCGAGCGCGACCGAGCCGTCCACCGCATAGCGCCAGGGCAGGCCACCGTCGGCGACCTGCGTCCCGACGCCGGCGGGCGTGAAGAAGGCGGGAATGCCGCAACCGCCGGCCCGCAGCCGCTCGGCGAGCGTGCCCTGCGGAATCAGTTCGACCTCGAGCTCGCCGGCCAGGTATTGGCGCGCGAATTCCTTGTTCTCGCCCACGTAAGAGCCGGTGACCCGCGCGATCCTGCGCGCAGCGAGCAGCACGCCAAGGCCGCCGCCGTCCACGCCGCAGTTGTTGGACACGACGGAAAGCCCGCTCGCCGCGGCCGCGTACAGCGCCTCGATCAAGACGTTCGGGACGCCACTGAGGCCGAAGCCGCCGACCGCGAGCGAGGCGCCGTCGGGGATATCGGCCACCGCCGCCGCGGCCGAGACCGCCACCTTGTCCATCCGCGCTCCTGCCTGCCCTTGAGTCTGTTCGCCTGGTGAACTAAAGTTCATAATCGACTGCCCCGAGTTTCCGTCTCGGGTGGGCCGGTTGTCAACGGTTGGCCGTTGGCCGCTCGCGGCTGATGGATAGTGCTGTGGACGGCTCGGGTGAAGGGAGGCGCATTGGCTGCTACCGACTCCGTCGCGCCACTGGAGCGCGGGCTTGCGGTCCTACGCGCGCTGTGCGCGAGCCGCGAGGATGCGGTGCGGCCTGGCGATCTGGTCCGCGAGACCGGCCTGGCGCGTTCGACCGTAGACCGGGTACTCAGCACCCTGACCCACCTCGACTATCTACGCACCGACGGACGCGCGTTTTCGCTGGCTCCGCGCGCGATGCAGTTCGGCAATGCCTATCTGGCCGCCTCTGGCCTGCCGGACGCCCTCGAATCATTCGCCGTTCGGCTCGCCGACGAGCTGGACGAATCGGTGTCCGTGGCGGTGCCGGACCGGGACGGCGCGCGTTTCGTCGTGCAGATTCCACGGCGCCGGACCATGACGCTGGCGTTCCGAGTCGGCGATTTGCTGCCGGCCGAGCGATGCGCCCCTGGAGCCTTGTTCGCTCCGCACTGGTCCACCGAACAGCGCGCGCAGTGGTCACGACGACTGACGTCGCGGCGATTGGCCGGAGGCGGCGCGTCCACGACCTTCTCGCCCCTTCCTCCCGTTCCAGGCAGTCCCCCGCCGCAGGAGATTGAATCAGCCTTCGATGAACGCGCGACCACCGCCGCGAAGGCGGGTTGGGCGCTGGACGATCAGCTCATCGAGCCGGGACTGATCGCGGTCGCGGTGCCCGTACGTGATGGAACGGACGGCCGCGTCGTCGCCGCTGTGAGCGTGGTGAGCCACACCAGCAGGCACTCGGCCGAGTCGCTGCGGGATCACGCACTCGGCCGCCTGCGCGAAGCGGCACGGCGGATGGAGGACGAACTGGCCGGTTCGCGAGAGCCGGCCACGCTGCGTCGCGCGTCCAGCCCGCCTTCCGGCTCAGGCTCCAGCACCGGTTCCGGCCAGGCTCCGCGCGGGTTGCCCACTGCCGCGCTGATCGACGAGCCCAAACGAGATCTCGGCGCGCACTATCTTCGTTCGCTGGCTCGTGGGCTTACGGTGCTGGTCGCACTCGGCTCGCGGCGCGGCGGGATGACGCTCAGCGCGGTCGCGGACGCCACCGGCCTTCCGCGAGCGACCGCTCGCAGAGCCTTGATCACCTTACGCGAGGAAGGCTACGCCGACTGCCTCGATGCCGAGGGCAGGCTCTTCGTACCGCTGCCCGCTGTACTTGAACTCGGATATGCCAGACTCTGCGGCCGCGGCATCGAGGAATTGGTCCGGCCGCACCTGCTGGAACTGAGCACGCAGGTACACGAGTCGACCTCAGTCGCGGTATTGCGCGGACCAGAGATCTCGTACGTCGCACGAGTCGCCACCAGCCGAATCATGCAAGCCGCCATCACGGTGGGCACGCGATTCCCCGCGTATGCGACGTCCATGGGGCGCGTACTGCTCGCCGCCCTGCCCTCCGCCGAACGCGATGCACGGCTCGCCGCCACCGACCTCAAACCGCTGACCCGCTTCACAATCACCGACCCGGCGGCGTTGGCCGCGCTCCTGCAGCACGTCGCAGCGGACGGATACGCGCTCGTGGATCAGGAGCTTGAGGAGGGGTTACGTTCGATGGCAGCGCCGATCCGCGACCATCGCGGCCGGGTGGTGGCCGCCGTGAACGTCTCCATGCACGCCGGCCGCATCGACGCCGAGCACGCGCGGGAAACCGTCCTTCCCGCGCTTGCGCGGGCCGCGGCGCGCATCAGCGCGGACCTCGCCGCAATGGGCGACCGCCTCGACCTCGGCGCCGCCTGACCTCGCCGCGTCTAACTGACACCGCACCTAACTGACACCGCGCAACCTGACACGTCGCTTAACGTGACGCCGCACGTAGCGGTGCGTCAGACGCCGCGCACCGCCAAACGCCGCGCCTCGGGCGAGCCGAGTTCGACGAACAACGCATGCGCTTCTCGCCAATGCGGCAACGCGGCCTGCTCGCCTTCCTCCTGCCGAAGGACATCGCCGAGCACCCGCAGCGCTTTCGCCTGCTCGAGCCGGCAACCGACCTCGGCGCTGAGGGCCGTCGAACGCTCAGCGTGCTGCCGCGCGCGATCCAGGTTGCCCAGCGCCAGATGCGTCTCCGCGAGCTCGTTCAGTGCCCGCGTCTCGTACACCCGGCAGCCGCGCTCATGACTCAGCGCGAGCGCCTGCTGCGCCTCGTGCAGTGACTCCTCCAGCGCACCGAGCGCTCGGCGAACCGAGGCGCCGCTGTAGAGCGCCAACAGTTCGTGGTCCGAGTCGCCGAAGCTCAGGGCCTTGCGAAGCACCTCGTCGTAGTACTCGAGCGCTCGCGGGAAGTCGCGCTCGCCCTCGTGAATCAGACCCCACGCATAGTCGGTCTGCGTCATCGCCCGTGGCGTTCCCGCTTGCTCACCAAGCGATTCCGCGCGCGTCGCGTGATAGCGGGCCTGCGCGAAGTCACCCAGGATGCAGTGCACGGCGACCAGATCGCAGTGCGCGAGCCTGGCGCTGCGGGTCTCGCCGTTGGCCTCGGCAAGGTCGAGCGCGCCATCCAGCAGCCGGCGTGCTTCGGCGAAGTCACCCGCCAGCGAGTGCGCGAACCCGAGGACGCACAGCTTCTGGGCCCGGATGCGCGCGGAATCGCTGTCCGGTTCGGCCGGCTCGGACTGGTACTGCGAGAGCAGCTCGATCGCGACGCTCAGCGGACCGGTCTCGCAGTGCACCAGGCCGAGATTGCCCAGCGCGCGGCTCGCCCCGGACTTCGAGCCGCTGCGGCGGTACCACTCCAGGCTGCGGGTGAAGCAGGCCTTCGCCGATTCGACCTCACCGGCGTCGAAGTAGTTCAGGCCAAGCCGCATGGTGGCGGTGGCGGCTCCGGAGAGCCAGCCGGCCTCGTTCGCGGCCTCGGCTGCCCGCACGAAGTAGTCCCTGGCCACGGGAAGATCGCTGCGCAGCTGCGCCGTGTCACCGAGCATGGTGCCCAGCGCCGCGACGCCGAGCGGATCCGACTCACCCGCCAAGGCGCGCTGCGCCGAGGCCACCACCGCGAACCAGTCCGTGTGCAGTTCCGCGCCGTAGAAATGCGCCCGTAGCTCGAAGGCCATCCGCCAGGCGCTGGAGCGCGGACCGCAATCGGCCGCGTGCGCGATGACGGCGAGCAGGTTGCGGTGCTCCGTGCGCAACCAGGCCAGCGCGTCGGCGACCTCGTCGAACCGGAACTCGAAGCCGCTCCCGAGCGCCGCGCTCGGCTGGCGCTCGAGCTTGCTGTCCGGTTGGTCGATCGGCGGGAGCCGGTCCCGGTCCGGATAGACCAGGTCAACGGCGGCGTCGACTCCGGCTTCGAACCAGGTGGCCAGCCGGCGCGCGGCGGCCTCCCGCTCTTCCGGTGCGTCCTCAGCGCCGGCCCGCTCGACCGCGTAATCGCGCAGTAGGTCGTGGCAGTCGTAGCGGCCCGGCAGATGTGCGCTCAGGAGGTGCGCGGCGGCGAGCCTGTCCAGGACTCGCTCGGCCTCCTCGGGAGTACAACCGAGCAGCGCCGCGGCGGAACCGGTGGTCAGGTCGACTTCCGCAATCGCGCCGATCATCCGCAACAGCCGCCGGGCCTCCGGATCCAGCCGGACATAGGAGAGGTCGAACACGGCGCGCACCTGGCTGGACTCATCGCCGCCGAGCACGAGCGCGTCCAGCCGGGCCGCGGTGAGCTGCCCGACCAGTTCGGCGATCGACCGGTCGGGCTGAACCACCAACTGGGCCGCGGCGATGCGTAACGCGAGCGGAAGACCGGCGCAGGCGCGGGCCAGTTCGAGGACCGCCTCTGGCTCGGCCGCGGCGCGGGTCTCGCCGAGGATGCGCACGAGCAGGTCGACGGACTCACGCTCGGTCAGCACGTCCAAGCTGATCGGTTGCGCGCCATCCAGCGCGACGAGACCGTCCAGGCGGTCGCGGCTGGTGACCAGCACCCGGCAGGTCTCCGCGCCGGGCAATAGCGGGCGTACCTGCGCAGCGTCAGCGGCATTGTCGAGAAGGACGAGCACCCGGCGATTCGCCAGCAACGAGCGAAACAGCGCACTGGCTTCCGCAGGATCCACGGGCACGCTGCCGCCGGTGACGCCGAGGGCGCGCAGGAACCGGCCGAGCACATCGATCGGCCGCTCCGGATTAGCCGTGGAAAAGCCGTGCAGGTTCGCGTATAGCTGGCCATCGGGAAAAAGCGGAGCGACGCGGTGCGCCCAGTGGACGGCCAGCGCGGTCTTGCCGATACCGCCGGCACCAGTGAGCGTGGCGATGCGGTAACGATGGCCCGGAGAGTCAGCGTCGCGCGTTAACGCATCGAGGCGCGCAAGAACCGCGGTGCGTCCGGTGAACGCGTACGTGTCGGCCGGGAGCTGAGCCGGTGTCAGCACATCGCGGCTCGCAACCGCCGCCTCGGACTGTTCGAATTCCTCGTCGAAGGACTGCTCCGCCACCTCCTGCCGCAATACTCGGGTGAGCGCCTGGCTCAGCGCCCGGCCGGGGTCGGCGCCCATCTCGTCGCGCAACCGAAGGCGAAGCCGCTCGTAGGCGTCGAGGGCGTCCGCCTGCCTGCCGGTAGCGGCAAGGGCTTCGATCCAGGCGCCGATAACGCGTTCATCGAGTGGGTGGCTCTCGACGAGCGGGCTGAGTGCGTGCACCGCCTGCTCCGGTTGTCCGATCGCCAACAGGGCGCGTGCGTAGTCGACGACGACGGTTACGCGCCGCAGTTCCAGCCGCATCACCGCGGCCTGATCCGCGCTTCCGTCCGGCACGTCCGCGAGGGCCGGTCCTCGCCACAGGGCGAGCGCGGCGCCGAGCGCCTCGGCCTTTGCGGCAGGTTCCAGCGACTCGGCGGCCTCGACGAGCCGTAGGAATCGGTCGGCGTCTACCTCACCGGTGGAGAGATCGAGGGCGTAACCCGTCGTCGTGCGGGTTACCGACACGTGACTGTGCGCGAAGGTACGCAGCCATTGACGCAGGCGGTGGATGCTCACGGTGAGCGTGGAGTCCATGGAGCGCGCGTCTCGCGAGCCCCAGACCGTCTCGAAAAGCTCCCCGCCGGAGAGCCCGCCCGGCCCGGCCAGCGCTAGCGCGGCGAGAACCGCGCGCAGAATGTTGGAGGAAGGCGTGCGAAATGGATGACCGACGCCGACCGGACCAAGTACGAGCACGTCCATGGCGGCGTGCGCCTCGGTCGCCGTCGCGTTCTGCTCGGTTCCGGTGAGTGCGCCGGTCTTGCTTGCCTTGTCGATGTCGGTTGCGGTGGTTGCCTTGTCGTCGTCGCTGGATACCCCGTCTACAGCGGCCATGCAGGAATGTTACGCCGACCGCGTCGGTGTGGCATGCCCCGTGCTCACGCCACACCGACGCCCCGGACACAGTCTGCTAGGGGCCGCCTACATCTCGCCTACACGTTGTCCAGCAGCCAGATCTGCGAGGTAGGCGCGCCGCGCCGTTCTTCGACGCCGCATTCGTGTGGTGTTTTGGGCTGCTTTCGACGTGGCCTACGGCGCTACGAACTGCATCGCCTCTGCGGCGAGCGGCAGCCAACCCAGCTTCGAGGCCGGATCGAGCACCAGCCACTGCGTCATCGGGCGGCCGCCGCGGGGGTCGAAACGGATGCCTTCGCCCGCGTCGACCAGTTCGTCCACCCGGCGCCGCGGCAGTTTCACCACCAGGCTGTCGCGCACCAGCATCGCGAAGATCTTGCCGCCGACCTTCAGCGCGTTCGAGCCGAAGCGGTTCGCGGCGCCCGGCTCGTCCTTGCCGTAGCTGACGCCGGGCCGGTCGATCAGCTCGCCGACCAACCTGTCGAACCGCTCCGGCGGTGATAGTCCCCGGCCGGTCACGTGTGTTCGCCTCCGAACGCCTCATAGATGACCCGGCCGAGCAGGGCGGCGCCGAATATGACGTAGCCGATGCCGATCAGCCAGGAGACCACGATGAGGACCGCGCCGATCGCTCCATAGGTGATAGCGCTCGACACGATCAGCGGGCTGAAGATCACCGCGGAGAAGATGCGCAGCCCGACCAGGCCGGCCACGGTGAGCACCGCGCCCGGCAGCAGGGCCCGCCACGGCACCCGGCTCTCCAGCAGGAAGTGCTGGGTCCACCAGAAGAAGGCGAGCGCTCCGCCGGCCGTGGCGCACCATCGCAGTGTCGTGATGAACCAGCCGTCGTGCAGCAACGCGAGCAGGTCCGCGCCCACGATCAGCAGCCCGATCAGCACGGCCAGCCAGATCGCCTGCCGCCACACGGACAGCAGCCGCGCGGCCGGCAGTTCCCAGACCCGCGCCATCCCGGTCTGCACCACGGAGACGAAGGAGAGGCCGAAGACCGCCAGTACGGCGGCGCTGAGCGCGGTGGTGGTGGACAGCACGCGCGCGGCCGGACCGAACAGGCCGTTGACCGCGCTGGCCGCCCGGCCGGAAAGGCCGAGCCCGGCGATCGCCCAGGCCGGGAAGCTGCGGCCGTTGAGCGGCGCCGCGGCGGCCACGACGATCAGCAGCGGCACGAGGGTCACGAAGCCCAGGGCCGCGAATCCGAAGGCCCGGTGCATCAATTCGATCTCGACGCCGCGCCGGTAAGTCTGGGCAACCAGCTCGCGCGCGATGCGCAAGACGCCGCGCAGGCCGTGCGGGCGGCCGCCGAGTTGGATTTCGAGCAGTTCGGCCGCGCCGGGCGCGAGAACCTCGGAGCCCGCGCTCTTCGTCGCCTCGGCCGCGATGATCGACTCGGCGATGATCACCGGCGCCGGCTCGGTATCGGCGTCGCCGTGGACTTCCGCGTCGGCTTCGGGAGCAGCCTTGGCCGCGGACTTCGCGCCCGGGACCGTGGCCTTCACGCCAGAGCCGGCGGATTTCACCGCGGAGCCGGCGGACCTGGGCTCGATCCCGGTGATCTCGTCGGTCTGCTGAAGCTGATGCGGATGACGCGAATGCGGCCGGTACTTCGCCGGGGCGCCCTCACCGCGCGCGACGCCGTTCGAGCCCTGGTCCTGGGGGTTCGCACCCTGGAGGGCGGTGCCCTCGAAGACCGGGCGCTGCGGCGCCGCGTCCCGCGGGAACGGGCTGTTCGCGTCGATCGTGTTCACCTCGTCGCCGATGCCTGGACCTGGCAGGACTACGCGGCCGTTCGGGGCATCGAGCTTGGGCACGCACGCCAGGCTAACAAGGTCGCCGACCTGGCGTGGACCGATCGGCCTGAGCTTTTCCGTACTTATTGCCAGAATCTCAGTCTCTTCTCGGCTCGGCCATGCGGGGCGGCCGGTTTCCTCGTTGCCCGCAAAGGCGGTTATTACGCACCGTACCCTGCCGCAATAGCACTGTGACCCGGCTCGCGAAAGCGAGCCGGGCCACGCCGTAGCCACTTGCGCCGCCGGTTAGCCGAACACTGCGGCGAGCCAGTTCTGCCAAGCCTCCTGGGCTTCGTTCACATCCGGCGCGGGCTGGCCCGGCGCACCGTAGATGTGATGGCCGAGCACGACCGCTCCGTTGTAGCCGTAGATGAACCGGTAGAGCGCGTCGGCGGAGCGCACCCCGAAGAAGTCCTCGCTGACGTAGTCCACGACTGCGTCGATCGGTGCCAACCCGGCCGGCGTCAGGCGTACTTCGTCGCCTACCGCGCCCGAGGCGGAGGTTCCCAAGGCGCTGTGCAGCAACTCCCACGTGCGCTGCCGGTCGGGCGTCTCGCCGACATAGGCGCCGATCGGCGCGGAGTACCGGCCGGAGAAGTACTTGACGTATTCCGCGAGCTTCTGGAGGTACATCGGGTCCCCCTTGCGCAGCCCGTTGTACTCGGCTTCCCAATCCTCACCGAGGAAGCCGCTGTGCACGAACCGCAGCACGGCGCTGGCGCCGTCGCGCGCCTCGATCAGGAACTCGAAGGCGTGGAAGGAGCCGTCGGGCCCGGGGTCGGTGCGGAAGGCGAAATGCTTGAGCGGATCGCAGACGGTGACCGTGGATTCGCTGACGAACCCGCCCATCTCCATGCTGCCGCGCCCGCCCACGCGCGCATCGATCTGGTTGCGACCCATCAGCCAGGAGTCGATGCCGGGACCGGTGGCGATGGCGTCCCAGATCTGCTCGGGTGTGCCCTCGACCTCGATCTGCTCGCTGATCTCGAATTCGTGCGTCATCTCAGGATCCCTCAGTCCGTCTCTTGCGTGGATTGCGTTGATTGCCCAGATTCGTCTTCGTCTGTTGTATCGGCCGCGCCGGTCTGCGGCTCGCCGGGACGGACCACCGGGTGCACCGCCACCACCAGCCGATGCGGCCGGCCACGCGGCGCGGTCTCGTCGTGGTACTTGCTGACCAGGGCCGCGACGGCGGAGGCGAGTTCCTGCGCGAAAGCGGACCGATCGGCGGCGGAGGCGAAGCGCACCTCGCCGTCGAGCGCGAAGGTGGCCAGCCGCTTGTGCTCTTTGGCCGAGCCGACCAGCAGTTCCCCGACGTCGCGCACCAGCTTGGCCGCGAGGGCGAGCAGCCAGTGCGCGGAGAGCCGGTCGGGCGAGCGGCCGGGGTCGGGCTGCACCGCGGCGAGCGCCACCGGCGAGATCACGTAGGCGGCCGCGGTGGCCCGCAGGACACGCTCGGTGACGTTGCCCTTGCGCCGCTCCTCGACCAACTCGACGAGGCCGTGCCGCTCCAGTTCGCGCAGGTGGTAGTTCACCTTCTGCCGCGGCAGGCCGACCCGGGCGGCCAGCGAGGTGGCCGAACCGGGCTCGGCCAGTGCGGCCAGCAGCTTCGCGCGCATCGGATCCAGGGAGGCCTCCGCGGCCGCCGGATCCTCGATCACCGTCACCTCGAACATGACCCCACCGTCCCACCGACGGCAGTTCTTGTCAAGACAACTTTTTTTGTCGGTGAGCGTGGTTGGGCCCGGCAGGTATCGAAAGCCTGCGCGCTCACGGTCGGGCCGCCACGATCGTGGAAGAGCCCGAGACAGCAGTCGGCCCGGACCTCCCCTCGAGGTCCGGGCCGGCTGCTCGGTGTGAACTTATTATATCAGGATACTGCTTCTATTGGTACACCGTATCCATTGCCGCGGGCAATTCGATATCACGGCCCCGAGGCGTACTCGACGACCTGCTGGAACGTCGGCCGGTTCTGCCAGTTCGTCGGACTGTCGGTGATGCCACCGAGCGGGTCCTGGACGATGCTGTCCGCGCACCACTGGTCGCCTGCCGAGCAGGTCGAGTCGGCCGGGTACACCGTCGCGGCGGACTCGGCCGCGGCCTGCGTCAGCGAGCTGAGCAGCGCGCTCCGGCAAGCGGACAGATTGCCGCCGCCGCAGTACGCCACCGGTAGCGGGTCGGTGACGCTCTGTCCGAGTTCCTTACGCAGATCCTTGCTGACGTAGCCCCACCAGCCGTATTGGAACGACGAGCCCTTGTGCGGCTGCGCTTCGGTCGACGAGACCACCGTCCCGCTCACCGTGATCTGCTGGCCCGCCGACGGGGACTCATTGACCTGCATCGCGTTGACCAGCGCGTTGAATAGGTTCGTACCCATTCCGGACTGGAACTCGGCCTGGATCAGCAGCGGCCACCAGGCGTCGAACACCTGGAGCGCGGCCGCGTTCTGATAGGCCTTCGAACCGGCCGCGGTCGGCGTGAGCGTCGCCCCGGCATTGAGCCAGGTCGTCAACTCGTCGACCAAGGCCTTCTGGTTCGCGTCGGTGACCGGCTGGCTGTTGATGACCTGGAGCAGCAGCGGCAACACCTGCTTGCCGCGCAGGTCGGTCAACGCCGCCTTCTCCATCACCTGCACCAGCGCGGGCCGGGTGAACTTCGCCCCGGTCGCCAAGTACGCCTTCACGCCCTGGTCGAGCAGGTCGACCCGCTGAACCGGACCCCAGCTGAAGTTGCCGTCCGCCGCGCTGTAGTCGAGGGACTGCTTGTTGTTCCAGCTGACGTAGTAGTCCTGGTCGATCGAGTTCGGATGGCTTGACGGCGCCGTGTAGCTCGCCGAGTTAGTGGTCGGGTTGTACCCCTGCCATTCGTCGGCGGCGGTCCCCCACATCGGCAGGTTCGGGTCGGTCCCGGCCGCGCGTACCGGGTTCAGGCCCGAGTTGAAGTACGCGACGTGGGCCGAGTTGACGTAGAACCAGTTGAAGTCGTAGCCGATGTTCGAGGCCGCGCTCTCGAAGCCCTGCGGCGTGGACATGACGCTCGGATCGTTGAACATCTGGAAGCCGATGGCGGAATCCGCTTCGTGCATGTACGTCGAACGCAGCGCCGTATACGCCACGGGCACGCCGCCGACCGTAGCGGTGTAGTCGACGAGCCCGTACTTAGTGCGATACGTCGTCAAGTCGTAGGAGCCGGCCGCGGTGCTGTCGGCGACGGTCGGGCTCCACGAGTCGTGCGCCACCATCTTGTCCATCGGTGTGCAGACGCCGTGGTACAGGTACGAAGTCGAGCTTGTGGTGGGCTTGGAGCCGTCCGCGTTGCACAGCGTGACCGCGTACGTGTCGGTGGTGTCCTGCTCGCTGGAGGTCGCGCTCCAGGAGTAGCTGGGGCCGCGGCCGAGTTCCACATACAGGTTGAACCCGGAGAAGGCGGCTCCGCGGGCGCTGATACCCGGACCCTCGATCTCCTCCAGCATGAGCAGCTGCGGAGCGAAGTACCCGGTCTGCGGGCCGAACACCGCGATCGGATGGCCTGACGCGCTGTTAGCCGCGGAGATGACCAGCGCGTTGGACATGCCCGGGTGCTGCTGGCCGGGCCCGGGCATGTCGATGCCGGGCGCCGCGCCGTTGTTGTAAATGCCGTTGAGCGCGCTGAGCTTTCCGCTCGTCTGCGCGCGCAGCGAGGCCGGAAGCTTCGCGGCAAGCTTGGTGTCAGCCGCTTGCACGGCCTTGGCGGTCGCGGCATTGGTAGCCGCCTTTGCCGTGGCCGAGGCCTTCACCGCGCTGGTGCTCGCGGAGCCGGTCGCGTTCTGCACGACGTTGACACCCTGCACCGAGCCGGAATCGGGCATCGCGGTGCCAGTGACTGCGCCGGACGTCTCGCCGTAGGGGAAGCTCTGGCCGTTGTGCAGGGTCAGCGTTGCCTCGGGGTCGTTCTGCTCGCGCAGCGCGGCCCAGATCGCGTCACCCTGAGTGACCCCGTACGCCGACTCGGCCGCCTCCTTCACCAGCGCGGACTGCACCTCGGTGCCGCCGCCGTTGCCGAACAGGCCGCCGATGACGCCGGCGATGGCGATCAGGTCGGTCTCGGTGAAGTTCGCCATCGACTGCCCGGTGAGGTCGTACTCGCCGGGGAAGTCGTTGGCGGCTTTGACGACCGAGATGTAGTTGTTGACGCCGGCCAGGTAGTTGTCCGCGTCCGCCTTAAGCTGCGCGCCACGGGCGCCGTCCGCGGCCAGCGCGTTGACCTGCGCCTGGAGATCGGCCTCGGTGTAGGGGGCGGTCCGCCACACGTTCTGTTCGAGCCCTCGGTTGGCGGGTGCGCCGCCGGCGAAGGAGGTCAGCTCGGCCCGTCCGATGTGCCGGAACAGGTCCATGACCCACAGCCGGTCCTCGGCGCCCGCGTATCCGGCTCCGAACTCGGTCTCGGCCCTGGTTTGGCCGTAGATGTGCGGGATGTCAGCGGTGTCTCGCTGGATCGTGACTCCGGTTTCCGGTGTCTCGGTACGCGTGATGCTGGTGGCACCGAGGGAGGAGTCGTTGTAGAAGTTGTTGATCTGAGCGGTCGTCAGCCCCGTGTAGGAATTGACCAGGTTGTCATACTTGGTCAGCTGATCGTTGTTGTTCGATGGATGTACGCCGAAGACCTTGAACAGGATGATGTCGGCGAGGGTTTCGGACCCGTTCTCTCCCGGGGGGAGAATGTCGGAGCATTGACCCCCGCAGTAGTCGGTCGGCGAGGTGACGGCGGTCGCTCGTGAAGCGACGTTCGACGCCACTGCCTGCGCCTGACCGGCGGCTGCCGACACCAATAGCGCCGCGGTCGCGGCCGCGACGGTGAACAGGTGTGGACGGCGGGTGTAAGGACGGCGCCCGAATGGGCGCCGGATGCTGGTGGGGACGGTGTGGGTGTGGGTTGGGCGCACTGCTGACGCTCCGAAGGCAGGAAGAACAGGCGGTGAGGAGTGCCTTGCGTCGCGTCAACCTACTCGTGAGTAGGGTAAAGAGTCAGTCAGCGCACTGCCAAGACTGAGCTAAAACATGAGGATCATTCAAATTCCGCGTAACGGGCCGCGCGGTGCGTGGACGCCCGGTTCCGCCTCGTGGCAGGGACCCGCGGGACCTGTGGGGGTGAGGCCCGTGGGGGCGGGGCTCTGCTCGTACGGCGGAACCGGGACGGTATCAGGATTCGTAATCAGCGCCCGGACACGTCCCGTGCACCGTCACGTGGGTGATGCGGTGTTCTGTACTGCGGTCTTTCGGTGTTTCGGTGCTGCGTTGTTCGATACTGCGTTGTTCGGTACTGCGATAGTGCGGTGTTATCCGAGCAGGAAGTCCGCGCCGCCGGTCTTGGCCGCCTCGATGAAGGCGGACAGTTCCGAGACGGTGTACACCAGGGCCGGCCCCTCCGGGTCGGTGGACTGGCGCATCGCGATCCTGCCGTCCTGCAGCTTGAGGACCTCGACGCAGTTTCCGCCGTTCCCTCCGCTCCAGGGCTTCATCCAGCCATGCTGACCCAGGTGGGTCGCCGGCATTCCGTTGTATATGTCGGTGTCGGTCATTTCTAGATCTCCTTGCGAATGCCACTGAGATACGCCTCAGTGGATGGTGCGGGTGCGGCTTGTGCGCACATCCGGTCCAATGCCTCCAGGTAGACGGACACGTCATCGCGGTCGTCGATGTAGACGGCCCCGGTCAGCGATTCGCCGTAGACGATGTCCGGCAGTTCCTGGAAGCGGAACCGGAAGATACAGAACGGCCCGTACATCGCGGGATGCGGACCGGCCGCGAACGGCATCACCTGGAGAGTCACATTGGGCTGCGAACAAGCCTCGATCAGCCGGTCCACCTGAGCGCGCAGCACCTTGCGGTCGGCCGCGCGCCGGAAGACCGTCTCATCCATGACGCCCCAGAACCGTGGCGCGTTGTCACGGCTCAGCAAAGACTGACGCTCGACCCGCAGATCGACCAGCCGGTTGATCTCCGGATCGGGGGCGTGCGGAAGGCCCGCGCGCAGCACCGTACGTGCGTAATCGGGCGTCTGCAGCAGCCCATGCACGTAGTGCGGCTCGTAGGCACGGATGAGCGCGGCCTCGACCTCCAGGCTGACGTGCGCGCTGAACCAGTCAGGCAGCACGTCCCGGTAGCGGTGCCACCAGCCGGGCTGGTTGGCCTCGCGCACCAGGGCCAGGAAGGCCTCGATCTCGCTGGGCTCGGTGACGCCGTACATGCGCAAGAGCCGGTCGACATAGAGAATCTTGAGGCTGACCTCAGCCTTCTCCATGCGCCGGATCGTGGAATGCGTGACGTCCAAGGCCGCCGCGGCCTCCTCGTAGCCGAGCCCGGCCTGCTTGCGCAGGTCCTCGAGTCGCTTGCCAAGGACCATTCGCATCACCGTCGGGGCGCCACCCGACGACCGTACGTCACCGCTCACGTTCTGCCTCCGCACCGGCCGCCATGCGGCTCAGTGTGCCATGTCGGTAACGCAGCGAACAGTCTGCTCATCCGATTCTGCAATTTCCAGGTTGACTCTTGCCATCCGTTGCTGGCGGACAGCATAGTGATTCCTGTGATTCAGCGTCCGCAGTCGCCGCCGACGGCGCGCCGCGCGAGGCCCGATCACCTCGGCGCGGAAGGCGAGACGCTCGTGAACCGTTCCCACCCGGCCTCGGCGGCCATTCCGGCGGCGTTCGATGCCGCCGCGAGCGCAGCCGATGAGGACGGACCGGCGCATTCCAGTCCGGCCGCCATCACGACGGCCGTCCTTCCCGCGCATAACTTCCATGGCGAGTCCGGGTTCCTGCACCGCGACGTTTTCCACCTGCCGGCGCACGGAGCCAGCGTGTCCACCGCGCGCAGCCGGATCACCGAGCAGCTGCACGACTGGGGCGTCGGCGAGTCGGTATATGAGGACGCGGCGCTGATCGTCAGCGAGCTGTTCACCAACGCGCTCGTGCACACGGACAGCAGCGAGATCACCTGCCAGCTGCAGACCACCGCGCAGACCGTGTACCTCGCGATCACCGATCAGGGCTGCGGCCCGTCGGGGCCGCGGGTCCGGGAGCCTGACGCCGAGAGCGGCCGCGGCCTGATTCTGGTCAGCGCGCTCGCCCAGCTGTGGGGCGTGAATACGGAACATGGCTGCGGCCGTACCGTGTGGGCGATGCTGCCCTGGGCTCTGCCCTCCGCCGACACCGCCTGACAGGTTCTCGACGCCCCGACCGCCGCGATGAGCTGCCGGAAGAGGGCCGCAAGCCCGTTCGGAAAAATCTTTCCCGACGCCGGTGAACCGATCCCGGCATCCGCACGTGCTTTCGCCTCAGGGACAGCCTTCGAAGAGCGAAGGAACATGAAACGGCGAGGGCCCGGATGACCAGCACGTCTGATCTGAACATCGCCGGATCACCGATCTACGAGAGTCTCGTAGCCACCAGCGGTGATCCGTATCAGCCCCCCGCCTATCAGCTGCCCGACGTGTACGGCTCGGGCTCAGAGGTCGCCGCGTACGGCGACGGCTCGGGCGGCGGCGCCGGCGGAGCGGGACCCGGCTGGGACAGCGGCGCGCAGTGGGGCGGCGCGGGCGGTGGCCTGCCACCGAACGCCGGACCCGCCATGCTCTCGCAGTTCCTCGGCCGCATGCTCGGCGACGGGCAGAGCTGGGTCGCGGTCATGATCTTCGGCGGCCCGATCGCCGATCAGCTGCGCCAGAACCAGTTCATGCAGCAGTTCGGCACAAATCCGCAATACGCCCCACCGGGCGCGTCAGGGTACGCTAACGTTCCCGGTTACGGCTTCGGCGGCGGCTTCGGCTATGGGTCGAACAATGCCGGTGGCATGACCGAAGGCGCGATGGCGCAGGCATATCAGCAGGCTTACCAATGGGCGGCGCAGCAGCAGGCAGCGCTCGCCGCCAGCCAGTTCGAGCCGGCGCTGCCCGCGCTTCCCCCGGCCCCGGACCCGGCCATGGTCCCCGGACTGGGCGCGCCCCCGGCGCTGCCTCCGGCCGAAGCCACGCAGACTTTCGGTGGGATGCTCAGCGAGGACTGGGCCGGTTGGCTCGGCCAGACCGCGCAGGGCGCCCGCCCGCAAAGCGAGGAGGAGATGGACGAACCGCCGTACGATGCCGGCGGCGGCGGATGGAGCAGCCGGCTCGGAGCAGCCATGCGAGAACTCCGTGGCAGATAGCACTACTCTTCCGAAGCCCTACCCACTCGGAGTGGAACTGTTGAACCGGTCGTTTGGCAGGACCCTGCCAACCAAGGCGGATCAGTCCCGAAAACCGGCGCGTACCAGCGAGGACCGGCTGAGGGCGCTCTACGCGGAGCACGCCGGCCCGCTGCTCGGATACGCGCTGCGGCTGCTGCACGGTGACCGCTCGGCCGCCGAGGACGTGGTGCAGGAGACCCTGCTGCGGGCCTGGACCCATCCTGAGGCGATGGACCCGTCGCGCGGCTCGCCGCGCAACTGGCTGTTCACGGTGGCCCGCAACCTGGTCATCGATGCCATCAGGGCACGCAAGACCCGCCCGCCCGAGGTCGGCGAGGGGCGCCTAGGGGAGGACTGGGCGCAGTCGCTGGCCGACACCGGCGCCGACCCGTACGACCGCAGCCTGGACGCCTGGGAACTGGCCGAGGTGGTGGCCGTGCTCTCCCCGGAGCACCGGGCCGTGCTTGTGGAAACCTATTACCATGGGGCGTCCGTCGCGCAGGCCGCGAAGACGCTCGGCATACCTCCTGGAACCGTAAAGTCCCGCACCTACTACGCATTGAGAGCCCTGCGGCTCGCCTGTGAGGAACGGGGGGTTACTCCGTGACCGATCGCTCGCACGCGGGCGCCGGGTCCGGTCGGGGAAGGACCGGACCGCCTGGCTACCCGCCCGGTTATCCGCCGGCGGCAGACTCCTGCTCGCCGGATCAACGCATCGCGCTGGGCTCTTACGCGCTCGGCGCACTGGACCCGGCCGAGGCCGACCAGGTCCGTATTCACTTGGTGGACTGCGCAGCCTGCCGCGCCGAGTACCGCGAGCTTGCCGCGGTACCGGCGGTGCTGGCCCGCATCACCGAGACCGAAATGGCAGCCGGACCGGTACCCCCGGACGGCGAACTGCTGACCCGGCTGCTGGAGAAGGCCGCGGCTCGGGAGGCGTCGGGTCGGGGCGCGGTGCCCAACTCGGCGGCTTCCTCGCCCGCCTCCGCCTGGAGCTCGGGGCCGGGCTCGTCCGGATTCGCCGGCGACCCCGATCTCGACCTGTCCCCCGGCGGTTCGAGCCACTCCGGGCGCGCGCGACGTCGGCGTCCGGCGCGGCAGAAGTCGGCCGGGCATCAGAAATCCGGCCTGCTTTCGAGCCTGTGGTCCGGCAGCCTGATGCGCCGCGTCTCCATCGCGGCGGCCGGCGGCGTCCTGGCCGCGACCGCGGTGATCAGCGTGTACGCGGGGACCGCCGGCTCGAACGCGCCGGTGACGACGACGATCAACGCGGCCAACGCGGCGATGGGCATCACCGGCACGGTCCAGTACCACGCGACAGAGTGGGGCAGCTGGGTCCAGGTCACGATGCACAACGTCCCGCCGGGCGACGACTGCATGCTCCTCGCGGTCGACGGCAAGGGCGATCGCGTAGTGGCCAGCACCTGGTGGGCTCCGTCTAGCGGCACGGCCACCATCCCCGGCGGGGTGGCGATGCAGGCGAGTGAGATCTCGAAGTTCCAGGTGGTGACGGCCACCGGCAAGACCCTGCTGGACGTGCCTGTGCAGCACTCATAACCCGGGATGGGTTGGCGCCCCCGAGGCGGCCGAGACCAGACGGCTCGGTCCGCTTCGGGGGCGTTGGTATGTCTCGATAGGCGTGTCTCTATAGGCTCTTGGGACTGTGACGCCATCCGACCCGGTGACCGGGACGCAGAGGTACGCCGAGCCGAGCGAGACAGAGCCCGAAATCCCGCTTGTCGGCGGGGACGTCACCGAAGGCGTCGTGCGCGTCGGCGAGACGGTGCGCAGGCCGATCGGCGCCAATGCGCCGCTGGTGCACGCGCTGCTGCGCTACCTCGAATCGGTCGGTTTCCAGGGCGCGCCGAGGCTCCTCGGCATCGACGCGGCGGGCCGCGAGGTGCTGACGTTCATCCACGGAGAGGTGGCCGCTCGGCCGAGGCCGGCATGGATCGCGGACGAGCGGCGGCTGGTGTCGGTCGGTGAATTCCTGCGCGAATACGACGATGCCGCAGCCGGGTTCACGCTACCTGAGGGGATCCGGGCGTTTCAGGGATCGGCGGCGCCGCAGGACCCGGACCGGCCACCGCCTCCGCCCTATCCCGTCGAGTTGGTCGGCCACATGGACGTCTCACCGGACAACATTGTGTTCCGGGACGGCCGGGCGGTCGCGCTCATCGATTTCGACCTGGCCAAGCCGGTCTCGAGGGTTGACGAAGTACAGAACGCGATGCGCTTCTGGGCGCCGTTCGAGGACCCCGCCGACCGCGACCCGCTGCTTCGCGACGTCGACGTCCCGCGCCGATGCCGGATCCTCGCCGACGCGTACGGGCTGTCGGACATCGATCGCTCTCGTGTCGTGGAGGTCGCAGTGCTGCGTGCGCGCCGTATCTGGTTCTCGATGCGCTACATCGCGCAGGCGGAGGGAGGCGGCTGGGCGCGCATGTGGGAGGCCGGAGTCGGCGACGAGATCAAGCGGCGCGAGGCCTGGCTGGAGCGCAACGGAGCGGCGATCGAGGCGGCGTTGACCGCCGCCTAGAGGCGGCCTCGGACGCGCGACCGGCCCGCGTACCCTGACTTTCCAAGGTACGCGGGCCAGGCTTTCAAGCGGACCCAGTCTTCAAAGGGCCCTGCTATCGAATCAAGGTGCTGCGGTTACCAGCGGACCTTCTTGGGCTTCTTCTGCATGGTCATGGTCGGCGTGGGAGTCGCGCCACCGGCCGCCGGGGCGGTGGTGGCCGTGTTGGCGCCACCGGCCGCCGCGCCCGCTCCCGCCATGACCTGCGGCGGGGTCTGGCCGAGCGGCACCATGACCGCGGCCGTCACGACGCCCTGGCCGTTGGTGGTGAGCGCGATCGGGTTGGGCATGTTGAGCAGGCCCTGGCAGTTGAGGTTGGTGAAGGACTGGTTGGCGCGCATCGCCAGGAAGGTGAACAGGTTGGTGGCCATAGCCGCGTCCACCGAGGGACCGTTCTGGAAGATGGCCATGTCCTTGAACACCCGCGCGATACCCGCCGGGTTGCCGAACAGGTTGGTGCAGTACGTGGCACCGTTGCCGTTGTCAGCAGCCTGACCGATCGCACCCTGGTCGACGCCGGCGCGGTACAGGTTCGCCTTGCTCTGCGACATGTTGTTGTTGTTCAGGGTCATCGGGTCGTTCAGCGGCACCATCGCGATCGGAGCCTGCTGGTTGGCCATCGCTGAGAGCTCGTCGAGCGGCAGAGCGCCAGTGGCCTGCCCGTCGCTGGACTGGTTCGGACGGGTCCACGGCTGGCAGCCGAGCGTCGGGTCCACGAACTTGTTCAGCAGCAGGTTGTCCGAGCCGTTCGCCAGGTCGGTGGCGTTCGGGACCGCGGCCATCGACGCCGCGTTCATCTGCGCGGTCTGGCCGTTCGCGTTGGCGAGGTAGTGGGTCACGACGTTGTCGCTCTGGTCCTGGTCCACCAGGGAGAAGTCACGCGTGGTCGGGCAAGGCAGCCCGTCCGTCGCGGTGCCGACCGGCGGCACCTGCAGCATGTTCGCGCCGATCTCCTGGTTCGCCGTCTGGAAGAACGCCGGGGCGTTGCAGTAGGAGAACTGGCCGAAGATCGAGCCCTGGGCGCCGTTGACACAGTTGCCCTGCGTCAGGCTGTTGGTTCCCGCTGCGGACTGAAGCGTCAGGTTGGTGCCGTTGAACCCGAACCAGAGCCCGACGGTCGAGCCGGCCGGGACCTGTGCGGCCTTCGTGGGCGCCGCGGGCTGGGTGCCCTTGTCGATCACCAGCGGGTCGTACAGCGTCAGCTGTCCGTCCGCGGTAAGGATCGCGCCTTCGACGAAGGCCGACTGCGCCGCGTTGGCCTCGTTGCACGGACCCATCGCCGCGTCGGTCGCGACGAGCTGGTACGGCGTGGCCAGGCCGGCCGCCGTGAGCGGGTTGGCCGGGACGATCAGGGTGCAGTTCGGGTTCGGGGTGGCCGCGGCAGCGGCGGCGGCCGAGGTGGTGGCCGCGGCTGCGGTCGCGGTGCAGGTCGGCTTCGCGGCGGCGGCCGAGGTGGTCGCGGCGGCGGCGCCGGTACCGGTACCTGCGGCGGCCGAGGTGGTGGCGGCGGCGCCCGTACCCGCAGCCGCGCCAGTGCCGGCGGCGGCTGTGGTAGCGCCGGCTCCGGCGGCGCCTGCCGCGGCCGCGGTCGGCGAGGCACTCGGACCGTAGTGGTGCCTCGTGTACACCGTCGTCATGTGGTTGGCAGCGCCACCCATGTTGGTGTTGGCCGCGGCGCTGCTGCTCGCCATGCCGGCGCCGCCGTTGTTGGCGGTCCCGCCATTGTTCGCGGCGCCGCCGTTGTTGGCCGCACCACCGTTGTTGGCCGTCGCACCGGTCGTGCCGGCGTTATTCGCGCCGGTGTTGGCCACGGTCGTCGTGGTCATTCCGGCAGCCGGGCTTATACACGCTGTCGCGCCGGCAGCCTGGCCGTTGTTGTTGTGGTGATGGTGGAAGGGCGAGGCCATGGCTACACCTACAGCGGCGATGACCACGACCGGCATGGCGGCGAAGATCGTACCGACCTTGCGCGTCCGCCAACTGCGACGCTCCCGGCGGGCCCGGGTCGACTCAGCCCTCGTCGTCCTGCGCAACGGCTGGCCGGGCTGTTGGCGCCGGTCCCGTCCGTGCGAACTCGATGCGGACACTCTCGCTCCTTAGAAGTGCGTACCAGGTGTGTTGCGACGGCGGCGGATCACGAGGAACCCGACCCCGCCGGCCAGCGCCAGCGCCACGGCTATCGCCGCGGCTCCTGCTGTGGTCAGTGCGGAACGGCTCGATCCGGCCAGGCCGACCCGCACGATGCCCGTGCTGGTCACCGGCCCGTTTCCGGCCGCGGTCATGCCCGGCGTCGGGGACATCGCCTGGGCGCCGCCGCCCATGGCCATCGCACCGCCGCTCGCCGTGGGGGAGGCCGGCTTGGCGGTGGTCTGGTTCATTCCGCCGCCCATTGCGGCCTTGCTCGTCGCGGCCGGCGGCATGGCCGCTGAGCTCTTCGCCATGGCCGGTGCGGAAGCCGGTTGCGTCGTGGGTGGCGCGACCGCCGAGCCGGCAACAGTGATCGTCACCGCGTTGGGGCTGCCCGGGCCGCAGTCGGCGGTCACCTGGTAGCTGCCGGACGCGTTCGACGCGATGGTCGCCGAGCCCGAGAAGTTGATCGAGGTCTGTGTCAGCGACGCCGATCCGCCCACGAACGCGGAAGAGTAAACACCACCGAGGCCGTGGCCGTTGTTCGGGCAGGTGCCGAGAATGCTGACACTCTGTCCGGGGGCGACCTTGCCCGGGTTCACAATCAGCTGTCCATACCCGGAACTCGCGTGCGCGGGCCCGACGGACAGCAGCAGCGCAGCCGCCGCCCCGAGTGGGACGGCAAGGCCAGATAAGCGGGCTGCTAGAGGACGGCGCACGTGCTCATCACGCCCTTTCCGTGGCTGTCGAGGCGCCAAGCCGACTGACTCGGCGCGCGCGTGACCGCTAGCACGCAGGACTCTCGAAAGCGGTTCAACGCGAACGCGCACCCGCCGCGGACCAGCGGCGCATCAGGCACACCTGGTGCCGAGGATCAGGCCGTGTATGACGCGGTATACAAGGCGACGCATCGCCGAGCACAACAGCCAGTTCATCCGACGATGAACCCCAGGCGGCCAGGGGCCGTGCCGAGCGATGCAGGAACTGACGGACAGTCGGATGTATTGCTGCGCGCGAGGCGCGTCAGCGTTTCGTAATACCGATTCGGGCCGCGGGGTTGAACCGGATCCGCACTTGCCGCGTGCTTGGCCGATAACCGTCCGAAGCCTCGCCCTCGGCATCAGCCGAACAAAGCCTGAAGCATTACAAATCTCAAGGAGCGTGTTCAGCGACATGTTGAGCAGAACGAAGGTCCGGGTCGGCATCGGGTCCGCCGCGGCGGTCGCCCTTGCCGCCGGCGCGCTGACGACCGCTTACGCGTCGCCTTGGAGTCATGGAAGCTCCTCGTCGAACGCGAGCTACTCGTCGAAGTGGTCTCCGAACGTCGCCACGGGCACCACCACCCTCAAGACCATCTCCTCGACGGTTCCGTCCAACGGCGACGTCAACCCGTACGGCGTCGCGATCGTGCCGCGCAGCATCGGCAACCTGGTGCGCGGCGACGTGCTGGTGAGCAACTACAACAACAAGGGCAACCTCAACGGCACCGGCTCGAGCATCGTCGAGATCAACCCGAACACCGGCAAGAAGACGCTGTTCTCGTGGCTGACCCAGTCGCGGCTTCCGTCCAGGTGCCCCGGCGGCATCGGACTGACCACCGCGCTGACGGTGCTGCAGAACGGCTGGGTCATCGTCGGCAGCCTGCCCACCACCGACGGCACCTACAAGACGGCCGGCTCCGGCTGCCTGATCGTGCTCAACAGCCTGGGACACGCCAAGGCGGTCATCACCGGGCACGGGATCAACGGACCCTGGGGCCTTTCGGCCTGGGAGCACGGCGATGACGTGCAGCTGTTCGTCACCAACGTCCTCAACGGCGTGGGTGGGCACATGGGCCAGCAGGTCAACAAGGGCACTGTCGTGCGGCTGAAGCTGGATGTCACCCGGCAGACCTTCCGTCTGGACACCGCGGTGATCGTCGGCTCCGGCTTCCCGGAGATGGTCAGCAAGGACGGGTTCGTACAGGGCCCGACCGGAGTAACGCTCATCGGCAACACCCTGTTCGTCGCCGACTCCCTCGCCAACCGGATCGCGCAGATCAACTGGGCCACGACCCGGCACAACAGCGCAGGGCTCGGATTCACCCTGGCCGAGGCCGGGCTGCTCAAGATGCCGCTCGGATTGACCTCGTTCGGCGGCTTCCTGCTCACGGTCAACGCGGCGAACGGCAACCTGATCGCGATCAGCCTCAAGGGCCAGGTCGTCTTGGTCAAGGCGCTGGACACCACCGCGGTCTCCGGCTCGAGTCCGGGCGCGGGCGCGCTGTTCGGCCTGGCGCCCAGCTGGGACGGCAAGTGGCTGTTCTACGTGAACGACCTCGGCAACAACCTGAGCGCGGTCGGCCCGCTGCGCAACGGCGGCAACGGGAACTACTGGGGCGGCTACAACTACAGCAGTAGTGATATGAACAGCTGGGGCTACAACAGCTGATCCGGCCGCGACCGCCAGAGTGACGGTCCATCCGAATATACCCACGACGTCCCGCGCCGGTGCCGCACACCGGCGCGGGACGCCCTGAGTAAGAGTCCAGTCCCGAACACACCCACGTTTCCGCAGCGAGCCCGACCAGGGGGGACCTGTGACCAGCACCGACCACCACTACTCGCAGCAGATCGACGAAGGAGCCCTGATCGCGGGCCGGTACCGGCTCTCGCGTTGGCTCGGCCTCGGCGCGATGGGCGAGGTGTGGGCGGCGCGGGACGAACGGCTGAGCCGGGACGTGGCGGTCAAGCTGGTGCTCGGCGACCCGAGCACCGACCCGGAGACCGCCGACCGGTTCACCCGCGAGGCGATCGCGGTGGCCCGGATCACCCACCCCAATGTGGTCGCGGTCTACGACCAAGGCGAATACCAGCGGCACCAGTTCGTGGTCATGGAGCTGGTCACCGGCTGCAACCTGGACGAGCTGCGCGGCGGGCGCCCGATGCCGATCGGCGCGGCCCTCGCCATCGGCGTGCAGATGAGCCGGGCGCTGGAAGCGGCGCACGAGGCTGGGGTGCTGCACCGGGACATCAAACCGGCCAACATCATGGTCAGCCACGACGGCATGGTGAAAGTCCTGGACTTCGGCATCGCCGGTTTCCTGCAGGGCGCCGGGTTCACCGAGCGGCTGACCCGCACCGGGGCGAACAGCCTCGGCACCCCGGCGTATACGGCCCCTGAGCGGATCATGGGCGGTCCGGCGACCATCCAGTCCGACCTGTACTCGGTCGGCTGCATCCTCTACGTTCTGCTGACCGGACTGCCGCCGTTCCCCGCTGACGACAGCCTCACCATCCTGCACCGCCACCTGCACGACGAGCCGACGCCGGTGCGGCGCTGGCGCCCGGAGGTGGCCCCCGAGATCGACCAGCTGGTGCTGTGGATGCTGGCGAAGGAACCCGCGGCGCGGCCCGCGTCCGCGGCGATCGTGGCCGGCCGGCTCGAGTCACTGGCCATGGCGTATCCGAACGCGAGCGCCGAGGCCGCGCACGAGCAGACCCTTGACGACTTGTTCGGCGCGACCACCGCGACGCAGTCGGTGCCGTACGTCGAACTGGACCTCGAGCAGGAGCCCGCGCCGGACTTCGGCCTCGACGCGCTGCGCGAGTGGAACGGCGAAGGCGGCGGAAAGCCGAAGCCGCGCGCCGAGAGCCGCGACAGCGGCCGGGGCGGCGGGCGCGGTGGCCGCGGCGGTTCGAAGCGGCAGGGTGCTGACGGCGCCTATGTGAAAACCGGGCGCAAGCGCCGCGCCCCGGCCGCTTTCCTGATCGTCAGCATCGTCGCGGGCCTGACCCTCGGCGTCGTGCTCAGCCGCCAGGCGATGACCGGCAACGGGACCGTGATCGGTGCGATGCCCAGCGCGGATCGCCCGAAGGCGACGAATACTCCCGCGATGACCGGCGGCAGCCAGGCTGCCAAGCCGGGCGCCGGGATGGGTGGCGCGCCGGGTTCGACCGCGGCGAAGCCCTCTGTCCCGGCGATGGGTATGGGCGGCGCGGGTGGCGCAGGCGGCGCCGGCGGAAACGGCGCCACCACCGGCACGACCGCGAAGACGACGAATCAGGGCGCGACGTCGAATGTCACGCCGCCCGCGCCGATCACGCCTTACCTGCGCTACACCGCCGTCGCGGCCGGCAGCGGTGGCTGCACGAAGCTGGCACCCGGCCAGTTCGAGTGCACCGTCGGTCGCGACGGCGGTGCGGCGGTGTTCCAGCCCGAAACGCTGAACCCCTCCGGCACGATCGGCGCCGGGCCGCAGCCCTTCTACTGCCAGTCCTCGGGCGCCGAGCACACCTTCCAGGGACTGCGTAATCACTGGTGGGCCTGGACCGAGTCGGCGCAGGGTACCTTCGGCTGGGTGTCAGTGGTCGACCTCAGTGGCGGTGCGAACGACCAGCCCGAGCCCGGCCTTCCCTACTGCGGCAGCTGAGTCAGCCGCCGAGCACCGGCAGGACGAGCGTGCAGCCGACCGGCACATGGTGCGCTGGATCCAGGGCGTTGAGCACGTCGTTCAACGCCACCGGGTCGTAGATGACGGCCAGGTGATCGGCGAAGTCCAGGCCGCACTGGTTCTGCAGCGTGATGTTCGTGACGGAAGGCCCGGAGAGGAACTGGGACGTGTAGGGCGTGACGACCTCGTCGTATTTGGTCGAGATGACGGTGTAGCGCACTCCTGGCACGGTGTCGCCGCCTGCGTTCAGGTTCGTCAGGAACGAGGAGCCGACGGCTTGTTCAGTGCAGGCCGCGCAGAGCGAGCCGAGGAACGACGAACCGCCGGGGAAGGCGGCCAGCAGGCCGAACAAGCCGTCAAGAGTGGTGCCATGATTCGATGGCGAGAGGCCGACCAGGGCGTCCACTTTGTTCGCCCCGCCGAGGAAGTCGAGGTAATAGCGCGGGAGCATGCCGCCCTGGGAGTGGCCGACGATGTCCACCTTCGCGGCGCCGGTCGCGCTGAGGACCTGGTCGATGAAGGCGGATAGCTGACCCGCGCCAGCCGCGATCTCCTCGTAGCCCTGGAAAATGCTGCCGGCCGCGCCGCCGTAGTTGAGCGCGAAGACGCAGTAGCCGTGGTTGGCCAGGAGCGGGGAGAGGGCTTGCCAGGAGTCTGTCATGTCGCCGAAAGTGCCGTGCACGAGGACGACGGGATACGGGTGTGCAGCAGTGGGCTTACAGCCGAAATCATTCGAGCCCGGCGGGGCGGCGCCGGGAGTGAGCAGTTCGGCGGCGATCCCGGCGGCGAAGCTGTAGGGCACCGGCCTGTTGACCGGCTGCGCGGTAGACGCCGCAGCGGCGGGCCCCGCAGCGGTGGCGACGGTGGTCGCGCCGAGGATGGCGGCAACCGCGAGGGCGGACAGTGTCGTGCGAGCGCGAGTGCGAGCGCGAATTCGTCGGGCGGCGCGACGCTGCGCCGGGCGGGCCGAATCAGGGGTCTGTGAAGGGTGTGGGTGGGCCGGAGCCATGGGGTCCTCCGTGACAGGACAGGAAATGCACGGAGCCGGTCGCGGCATTGCGACCGTCACAGCTACCGGCCGGTAGTATTACTGGACGGTAAGTGAGCCTTGTCACATAGACAAGGGCTTTGCGTAGATATTAATTGACGTCACGGAAACAGCACGCTAAGGCGCGCCGAGGCCGTTCTGCTGTCCTGTCCTCGACCGCCTCATTACTTGGCCCGCAGCGATCGCGGCGTCTGCTACTGCACGCTGGCCCTGGTCTCCGCCTCGATCACCTCTTGCGCGGCGCGCTGTTCCAACGCGGTGCGCGCGAAGACCTGCTGCGCGGTGACGGCGCGCTCGGAACGGCCGCGGCCGACAAAGCTAACCGCCCAGTGCAGGACCGTGGTGACCCGGTGCTTGAACCCGACTAGGTACATCAGGTGCACCACCAGCCAGAGCAGCCAAGCGACGAAGCCGCTGAGTTTCAGCTTGCCGATGCTGGCCACGGCGTTGAACCGGGACACCGTCGCCATGCTGCCCTTGTCGTGGTAGTGGAACGACTCGCCGGCGGGCTTGCCCTCGAGGCGCAGCTGGATCTGGCGCGCCGCGTGCCGGCCGCTCTGAATGGCGACCTGCGCGACACCCGGCAGATTGTCCAGCGCCATCAGGTCGCCGACCACGTAGACGTTCGGGAATCCGGGCAGCGAGCAGTCCGGGTTCACCTTCACCCGACCGGCCCGGTCCACCTCGGCTCCGGCGTGCTGCGCGAGAATCCGGCCGAGCGGCGAGGCGGAGACGCCTGCGGCCCAGATCTTGGTCAGCGCCTCGATCCGCTCGTGCCCGCCGTCGTGCAGTTTGATCTCGATGCCGCCGGCGTCGAGGCCGACCACCATCGCACCGAGGTGAATCTCGACGCCGAGCTTGCGCAACCGCTCGGCGGCCTTGGTGGAGAGCGGATCGCCGAAGGTGGGCAACACCATCGGCGCGGCGTCGACCAGCACGATGCGCGCCTTTCGAGTGTCGATCCGGCGGAACTCCCCCACCAGCGCGCGGTGGGCCAGCTCGGCGATCTGCCCGGATATCTCCACTCCGGTCGCTCCGGCGCCGACCACGACGAAGGTCAGCCGCCGCCGCTCCACCTCGGGATCCGGTTCGAGCTCGGCCAGTTCGAAGGCGCCGAAGATCCGGCCGCGCAGCTCGAGCGCGTCGTCGATGCTCTTGAGGCCGGGGGCGAACTCGGCGAACTGGTCGTTGCCGAAGTAGGACTGGGTCGCGCCGGTCGCCACGATCAGGCTGTCGTACTCGACGTGGAACAGGTCGCCGCGGCCGGGTGCGCGAGCGGTGAGCTTGCGCGCGCTCGGGTCGATGTCGATGACCTCACCGAGCAGCACCCGGGCGTTGTGCTGCCTGGCCAGGATCTCCCGGGTCGCGGGCGCCACCTCGCCCTGGGAGAGAATGCCGGTGGCGACCTGGTAGAGCAGCGGCTGGAAGAGGTGATGCGGGGTCGCGGCGACTATGGTGACCTGCACGTTCGCGTGACGTAGCGCGCGGGTCGCGAACAGGCCGCCGAATCCGGAGCCGATGACCACGACCCGGTGGGTGGCGCCCCCATCGGTGCGGTAACCGGTCTCATCGGTCGTATGGCCAGTCTGTTCAGTCATGCTCAGCCTCCCAGCTTTGGTAACTGCCCGACGCGCGACCTCTCCGCCAGTGCTCCAGACGTACCCGTCACCACCAAACCCACACCAGAGCACCGGCCGAGTCAAGCCAAAGCCGCCATGCGGTGTTCCGGCCGGGATGAACGGATCCTGATTCACTCGCTGATTCAGTGCGCCGCCGGGGCGTCAGCGGATCGGCGGCCGCGAAGTTGCGCCGGCAGGCTGGCCATGGCGGTTTCGGACCGATTCTGACCGCGCCTGGCGTAGCCTCGGCTTGGTGAGCGAGTTTTTCGAAGCCCGCATCCGCGCCGAATGGCTGGACTGGACCTTCGGCGCGCACCAGGCGGCCGCGCGCGCCGCCGCGACGGAGCAGTTGGTCGCGCTGCGCCGCCGCTACCGCGATCTGACTGAGGATGAGGTCGTGCGACTGGCCGAGTCCTGGCGGCCGCAGCGCGATTCGGGCCCCTACTTCTCGTTCGCCGCCGCGGCGGCGGAGCACAACGGCGCAGGTGAGCACAACGGCGGCGAACCGGGCCTGGTCGCGATCAGCGCGCCTTTCGTCAAGGCCCTGCTGCTCGAAATGCAGGACCAAGCCCCTGCCGCACTCGCCGCGCTGCTTGACCGCTGGGCCGAGCAGCGCCGGAACGGCGAACGCGCGGGCACCCGCCTTGTTCCAGTCAAGCCGCCGCGCGTCGCCGTCATCCTCCCCCGCGACGAATCCCGGTGGCCGGCCGAGTCCTGGTCGAGCCTGGCCGGCCTCGACCTGGAAGCGCCCGAGTTCGACGGCGTCTGGCTGCGCTGGGCGGCCGAATCAGCGCTTTGGCTCGCCGTTGCGTTCAGCTGAGCCGCGGTCGGGCACCGCCTTGATCAGGTGCGCTCCTGATCAAGCACGTTCTTGATCAAGCACTGTCGATCTGGAAGCGGCGCACGCCGAGCATGATGCAGACGACGGCGAGGCCGAGGCTGATCAGCGTGCCCCACAACACGGTGAGGTCGGCGTAGGTACCAAGGAAAACCTCGCGCATCGCGTCGACGATGTAGCGGAACGGGTTGATCCGGGACAGGTAATAGAGCCAACTCGGTGCGGACTGGCGGGTGATCGGCAGCAGGATGCCGGAGAGCAGCAGCACCGGGACGGCGACCGAGTTGAGCAGCGGAGCGAGCGAATCCTCGCTCTTGAGCGCGAGACCGACCGCGTAAGAGAGCGAGGACATGCTGATCGCGAGCACCGCGATGAACGCGAGGGCGAACAGCACCCCGCCGACCGGCGCGCGCAGACCCATGATCAGGCCGGTGAGGACCAGGATCGTCGACTGGACGAGCAGCGCGATCATGTCGCGCAGCACCCGACCGAACAGCAGGGCGAACCGGCTGACCGGGGTGACGCGCATCCGCTCGATCACGCCCGCGCGCCACTCGGCGATGATCGCGAAGCCGACGAAGAGGCTGCCGAACAGGCCGAGCTGCACCAGCAGACCGGGCACGAAGATCCGCCAGGCCTGATCCGAGGACGCGCCGGGAGCGCTGACGAAGTGCTTGACCAGCGGTCCGAACAGGGCCAAGTACAGGATCGGCTGGATTACGCCGATGATCAGCCACGCGGGGTTGCGTAGCGAAAGGCGCAGCTGCCGGCGGAAGATCAGCCGGGTGTCTCGCAGAGTGCTGGCAAGGCTCATCGGGAGCTCCCGGTCACATCGCTCGGGGCGGCTGTCTCGTCAGCGGCTGTCTCGTCGGCAGCGCTCTCGGCCGCAGGGTCGGATGCGTCCAAGTTCGCGGCGCCCGCCGAGTCGCCGGCCGCACCGCCGGGTTGCGGTGGGGCGCCGGAGCCGGGGCTGTCGTCGCGCAGTGAGCGGCCGGTCAATGTGAGGAATACGTCGTCGAGCGTCGGCCGGGCCAGCTGGATGGATGCGATGGGCACCCCGGCCGCGTCCAGCGCGCGCATGATTCCCATCAGCTGCTGGCCGCCGGCGTCGACGATCACACGCAGCGTCTTGCCGCTCAGCGTCGCATCCCGTACGCCCTCAACGTTCTTCAGTGCGGAGAGCGCTGTCTCGCCGTCGCGGTCACCCGGCAGTTCGATAGTCACCAGGTCGCCGGAGATACGGTGCTTGAGCTCTTCAGGCGTGCCTTCCGCGACGATCCGGCCGAAGTCGATGATCAGGATCCGGTCGCACAGCGCATCGGCCTCGTCGAGGTAATGCGTGGTCAGGAAGACCGTGGTGTTCAGCTCGTCGCGCAGCCGCCGCACGTGTGTCCAGAGGTTGGCTCGGCTCTGCGGGTCGAGGCCGGTCGTCGGCTCGTCGAGGAACACCAGCCCCGGGGCGTGCACTAGGCCGAGCGCGATGTCCAGCCGCCGCTTCTGACCGCCCGACAGGGTCTTGACATAGCGATCTTCGAGCCCGGACAGGTCGAGCTGCTTCAAGAGCGCGGCGCAGCGCTGCCGGGCTTCGGCCGCGCCGAGGCGGTAGAGCTCGGCCTGAGTGATCAGTTCCTCGGCGACCGTGCACGCGCCGTCGGTCCCGCCGGTCTGTGCCACGTAGCCGATCCGCTTGCGCACCTCGGTCGGCTCGCGCAGCAGATCCGCGCCGGCCACCACGGCGGTGCCGCCGCTGGGCTCCAGCAAGGTGGTGAGCATGCGCAGCGTGGTGGTCTTGCCCGCGCCATTCGGGCCGAGGAAGCCGACGATCTCGCCGGCCCGCACGCTCAGGTCGAGGCCGCGCACCGCCTCTACCGTGCCGCGCTTGGTCTTGAACGTCTTGGCCAGCCCGGTGACCTGGATCATCTCGGCGATGCCGGGTGAGTCCGTCATCGGGCGCCTCCTGCTTCTGCGTGCAGCGGGTTGGGTGTGCGGTGGGGTCGACTGTGCAGTAAGTCAATCGCTGCGTGCGTTGACCGAGGAAGTAAAAGCTACGGCACCGCGCCGACAAGAACCGTCCGGTTGACCCTAACCGTTGCGTTCGGCGAGTTTTTGCAGATCGGCGCGGATCTCGGCCTGCTCGAGCAGGTCCTTCTCGGTGGCGGCGAGGCCGACCACGAACAGGATGACCACGGTGGTCAGACTGATCCCACCGATCAGCGGTTCGAGCAGCGCGCTCGCGGTCATGCCAGACACGGCCGGCGCCGGAGCCGCGTAGATCAGCATCGCCGCGATGCCGGTGTAGTGCATCCCGGTGACGGCGACGCCCATGAGCAACGCGGCGCCGATGGTCGCGAAGATACCGCGGATGTTCATCGTCGCCCACAGCGCCGCGGTGGCCGCGACCACGGCGATCACGACTGAGGCGATCACGATCAGCGGCCGATAATGCACGCTGGCCGGCATACGCATCGCGGAGATGCCGAAGTAGTGCATGCTCGCCACGCCGATGCCCGTGACGAATCCGCCGGTGGCGAGTGCGGGCAGCGTCGCGCCTCTGGAGACGGCGATCACCAGACCGATTCCGACGACGATGATCGCGATGAGCATGCTGATGATCGTCGTGGTCAGGTCGTAGGTGATCTGAATCCCGGTGACCCCGTAGCCGAGCATGGCGATGAAATGCATCACCCAGATTCCGGTGCCGCCGATCGACACCGCGCCGAGGCTGAGCCAGCGCCAGCGGACCGCCCCGGCGGTGGCGCGAGCCCGCGACATGGCCGAGAGGCCAAGCGCCGAACCGACGCAGGACATGGCGTAGGCGAGCAGCGGGGTGCTCGGTCCGTTTATGTGACCGTCCATTTGCATTGCGTGCGCAGAAACTGTGAATACGGTCGCCAGCATGACATTTCCCCCCTTATTCAGGAGCCGCAGCCTATCCGGTTTAGTGAGATCGATTCAAGAGACTGATGGCACTGCCGGGAAATGGCAGTTTTTACGAAAAGCTTTGCGCAGCAAGGGAAACTGTGGTTCGATGCGGCCGAATTTGGCGGCTTTCGTCAGGTGTGCGCGATAAGCAGGATGCCGGTGACGACGCCGAGGGAGGCGAGCAGCCGGGTGCGGCCGAAGCGCTCGCGGAAGAGGAGTGTCCCGATGAGGCAGCCGATCAGGATCGAGGTCTCCCGAAGCGTCGCCACTCCGGCCAGCGTGCCGCGGGTCTGCGCCCACAGCACCAGGCTGTAAGCGGTCATCGCGACCACTCCCCCGAGCAGGCTGCGCGGCACGTTCGCGCGGAAGATCTCAGGGAACCTGGCGCGGCGCAGGGCGAGGGCGATCAGCACGATGCCGGCGCCCTCGCCGAGGAAGGTCCACGCGGCGTATCCGAGCACTGATCCGGAGCGGCGCACGCCGAGCCCGTCGATGATCGTGTACGCGGCGATCGTGCAGCCGGTGGCGATGGCGGCGCAGACGGCGGCTCGGTCCTCGCGTCGCGGCAGTCCTTCGGCGAAGGAGAGGATGAGCAGTCCGGCGCACACGACGCCGATTCCGAGCAGCTGAGCCAGGGACGCATGCTGCCCGAGGACGAGGGTGGCGAACAGCGCTACGAGCAGTGGTGAGGTGCCGCGGGCGAGCGGATACGTCCTACTGAAGTCGCCATACCGGTAGGCGAGGACCAGTCCGTATGAGTACGCCGTCTCCAGCACGATCGAGGCGGCCACAAACGGCCAGGCCGCGCGGGCCGGCGCGGGAGCGAGCCACAGCAGCGGCAGTGCACACACGGCGTACGCGAGGCCCATCAAGGTCATCGTCGCTACCCGATCGCGCGCGGAGTGCGTGAGGGCGTTCCACGACGCGTGTAAGAGTGCTGAGCCGAGGACGACCGCGACTACCGCCGCACCGCCGATCGCGGAGGGAGCGGCGGCCGCGACGAGCGTCATAAGCGCACCATAGCGGAGGCTCTTACCGTGGTGAATTTCTTTGCGCTTCGAGGATGATCACCAGGGTGATCGCGGCGCGGCGCGAGAGTCGAAAGGCGCGCGAAGCACGGCGCCGCGGCGCTGTCCGTCGTAGGCTGCCCCTATGGCGAACGAAGTACTCCCCGACCCGTCCACCACGTCCGGCAAGCGCGTGCGCGAACGGCTCGCCGAGGAGATCGTGCTGTGGCTCACCACGATCGGCGCGGACGGAACGCCGCAGCCCAACCCGGTGTGGTTCCTGTGGGAGGGCGAGGACACGATCCTGATTTACAACCGCGCGGACGCCAACCGGATCGCCCATGTCAGGGCCCGCCCTCGGGTGTCGCTGAACTTCGACGGAAACGGCCGCGGCGGCGAGATCGTCGTGCTCACCGGGGACGCCGAGGTGCTGGAGGACTTCCCACTCGCGCACGAGTACCCGCCCTACGTGGAGAAGTACGCCGCGGAAATGCGGCGCGTATCCGGCGTCGAGGAGGACTTCGCCCGCAGGTACCCGGTGGCGATGCGCGTGCGGATCACCCGCGTGCGGTGATCACGGTGGATCGAGACGGCTGGACGGAGCCGGATTACCGCGAACAGGTGGCGACGCTTGCCGACATCGCCGCGCAGGCCGCCACGCTGCAACCCGGCGCGGACAAGGCGGTCGCGCAATGCGGCGGCGTCTGGCCGGTACCCGACGCGGCGGCGCTGGAGCTCGGTCGGCTTTCGCGCTCGTACTCGCCGTTGTACGAGCGCGTGCGGCGCCTGGAAGTGGATGCGGCGCTGACCGAGCCGCGCGATGAACTGCTCAGCCTGCTCTCCTATCACCTGCACATGCTGCGCGACGCCGGGGACCTGGCCTTCTCCGGACGGCGTGACGAGCGCACCGAACCATTCCGGCAGGAACTCGCGCAGGGGCTCGGGCCATATGCGACCCGGTTGTTGCGGCTCGCGGCCGAATTGCGCGCCCGCGCCGAAGCGGCAGAGGATCAGATGACTTATTCCGCCGGGCGAGGCGAATTCGAACTCGATGACATCTATTTACCCGGCACGCAATCAGAGGGCGACTAATCTCGGGCCGCTTCGGCTCTCGTTTCAATATCCAGCCCCGGAGCCGGCGTGAGGCTTAAGCGCGCGGTGCGGCGTACGTCGATGCGCCACAACACTTCCAGCGCCACTGCCGCGCAGCCGGCCACCGCGAGCGCGGTGAGGGTCTGCTGCCAGCCGCCGAAGTGCAGGTCGAACACCCGCCGGCCCACCGGCAACAGCGCGACCAGCACGAACCCGCCGGACATCACGGCGATCAGGACCGTCTTCCACCACGCGAGTGGCCGCGCCACCAGCGTCAGCACCCAGATACCAACCGCGAACAAGGTGACCATCGCTGAGGTTTGCTCGACCGCGAGTTGAGCGCCGGGCTCAAGCCGCGCCAGATAGTACGAGGTGAACGAGGCGGCGCCGGCGATCAATCCGGCCGGGATGGCGAATCGCAGCACCCTGGCGACGAACCCCGATCCGGCCCGGCTCGCATTGGGCGCCAGGGCGAGGAAGAAGGCCGGGGTGCCAATCGTCAGTGTGCTGATGAGAGTGGTGTGCCGAGGCAGGAACGGGTACGGCAGCCGGGCGATGCCAACCAGCAGCACCATGAGGAAAGACTCGAAGGACTTCACCAGGAACAGGTTCGAGACCCGCTCGATGTTGCCGACCACGCGCCGGCCCTCGGCGACGACGGAAGGCAGGGTCGCGAAGCGTTCGTCGAGCAGCACGATCTGCGCCACCGCCCGCGCCGCCCCGGAGCCGGAACCCATCGCGACGCCGATGTCCGCGGTCTTCAGCGCCAGCACGTCGTTCACGCCGTCGCCGGTCATCGCGACCGTATGGCCGCGCGATTGCAGCGCGGCGACCATCTGCTGCTTCTGGCGCGGGGTTACCCGGCCGAACACCGAGTTCGCCTCCAGCGCCGCGGCCAGCGCCTCCGGGTCGTCCGGCAGGTCGCGCGCGTCGACCGGATGATCCGCGCCAGGCAGGCCCAGCGAGCCGGCCACCGCGCCGACCGACACCGCGTTGTCGCCGGAGATGACCTTGAGCGCGACCGACTGGCGGGCGAAGTATTCGAGCGTCGGCGCGGCGTCGTCCCGGATCCGCTGTTCCAGCGTGAGGAGCGCGGTCGGGGTGATCGCGTCGTGGGCCAGGCCGGCGCTGCCCTCCGCGGGAAGCGGGTCGGCGGACGAAGCAAGCATCAGGACACGCAGTCCAGTCGCGCCGAGCCGCTCGGCTTCCTCGGCGGCCTCCGTGTCCAGGCCGAGCACGTCAGGCGCGCCGATCAGCCAGGTGCCGTGGCCGTCCGCGAAGGTCACGCCGCTCCACTTGCGCGCCGAAGAGAAGGCCGCGATGGCCTGTGGCCGCCAGCCGCCGGGATCGGGGCAAGCTTCGATCACGGCTGTCATCGTCGCGTTGGGTCGTTCCTCCGCGGCTCCGAGCGCGCCAAGAACCCGGCGCACGTCGAGCTCGGTCTCGGCGGGAATCAGTACTCTTATCTCCGCGAGTCGCATGCCGCCCTCGGTGAGCGTCCCGGTCTTGTCCAGGCACACGACGTCGACCCGCGCCAGCCCCTCGATCGCGGGTAGCTCCTGCACGAGGCACTGGCGTCGCCCGAGCCGCACCACGCCGACCGCGAACGCGACCGAGGTCAGCAGCACCAGTCCTTCCGGCACCATCGGCACGATCCCGGCGACCGTCCGGCTGATCCCGTCGCGGCTGAATCCGCCGGCCACACCGGCCTGCACCGCCACCTGCAGCGCGGCGGCCGGGATGAGCAGGTAGGTCAGATAGCGCAGGATCCGGTTGATGCCGTCGCGCAGCTGCGAGCGCACCAGCGTGAACTGCTGCGCCTGCGCCGCTAGTTTGGCCGCGTGCGCGTCCGGGCCGACGCGGGTGGCACGCATGACGCCGGAGCCGGCCACGACAAACGAGCCAGACAGCAGCTCATCGCCGGAGCGCTTCGTCACCGGATCGGCCTCGCCGGTCAGCAGCGACTCGTCGACCTCAAGCGCCTCCGCGTCGAGCACGAGCCCGTCCACTGGAATCTTGTCCCCGGTGGCCAGCAGCACAAGATCGTCTTGCACCAACTCGGCGGCGGCGACCTGGGTCTCGACCCCGTCCCTGCGCACCCGTGGCCGCGCCTCGCCGACAATGGCGAGCGAATCGAGGGTGCGCTTTGCCCGCCATTCCTGCACGATGCCGATCGCCGCGTTGAACACGATCACGAAACCGAACAGCGCGTCCTGGATCGGCGCCACCACCAACATGACCGCGAACAGCGCGCCGATCAGCCCGTTGAACCAGGTCAGCATGTTCGCGCGCAGGATCGCGGCCGTCGACCTGCTGGAGCGGACCGGGACCTCGTTCACCCTGCCGCTCGCGACCCGCTCGGCGACCTGCGCTGCGGTCAGTCCGCCGGCGCCGGAAGGCAGCGTCGGGCTCTCGGGAAGCAGCGGCTCGATGGTCATGAGCCGGGGATCTGGAGCCAGGTCGTCACGGTCGCCATGATCAGACCCTAACCGCGGGCCTCGTCGCAGGGCGGGTCGAGTTCAACCCGCGGTAATCGAGGACGCGACTTATCGCTCATTCGGCCCAGCCGTGCGGGTTGCCGCGAGCGGGGCCGTCCGGTCCGGGCCGGACGGCCTTCGCGCGCTATCCGATCAGCCTTGCGACCACAGCTGGTTGCTTCCGCCGTTGCAGGTCCACAGGTCGACGAGCGAACCCGAGGCGGTCTTCTGGCCGACCACGTCGAGACAGAGACCTGATTCGCTGTTGGTGAGCGAGCCGTCCGGATGAAGCTCCCAGCGTTGGTTGCTGCCGCCGTTGCAGGTGTAGATGTCCACGATCGTGCCCGCGGACTTGCCCTGCTGGTAGGCGTCGAGGCACTTGTTGCCGTAGACGGTGACCGTGCCATCGGCTTGCAGCGTGAACTCCTGGTTCGGCGCGGCGGAGCAGGTCTCGATGTCGACCTGCGTGCCGTTCGTGGTCGAACTGCCCGGTACCGCGAGGCAGCGGCCGGACTGGGCACCTACGAGCTGCGACGCGCTCGCGCCGCCGCTGCCCGGCTGACCGGAGCTGCCGAGAACGAAGGTGCTCACGCTCTGCGCCGGCAGCGAGGTGCTGAGCGTCGAGCCGGAGATCGAGGGCGCGCCGATGCTCGCCGTGTTCTCCGTGGCGCTGGTCCGGTAAGCACCCTGCGCGGTGATCGCGCCGCTGTTCAGGTTGAGGCTGAACGAAGTGGCCGAGGAGTTGGTGTTGGTGGCGACGATGGTCCAGGCGTTGTTCGCCCAGAACGCCAGCGCCTGCACGCCCGAGGGCGCGCCGGTCAGTCCGTATCTGACCGCTCCGGGCCGCACGTACCTGCTGTACTGCGCGAGGACGTAGAAGCGCTTCGTGATGTAAAAGTTCTGATCATTGTCGGCGGCGTAGTTCGGGTTGTAGTAGATCAGCCCGTCGTTGTAGCCGCTGGAGTTGACGCTGGTCGCGCAGGAGGAGCTGCTCTTGGGGTCGCAGCCCATCACCGGGGAGAGCGCGGTCCACCACTGGAACGCACTGTCGTCGCCGTAGGCGAAGTCGTTGTACACGATCTTCGCGAGCGCGACGCCTCCGGAGATGGTGGGGTCGTACTGCGCGCCGTAGCCGCCGCCGGTGACCTGGCAGCAGATCTCGGTGGCCCACTTGGCCTTGTTGTTGACGTCGCCGAGCGCCGCGACCAACTCCATCTGCGTGGCGCCGGGGAAGTCGTAGGTGTGGTGCGCGATCGCGCCGATGTACGAGGGCGCGTTCGCGTCGGCCAGCCAGGTGGGCGCCTCGGAGAGCAATTGAGAGGTCTTACTCGACTCGTCCGCGATCACCTTCGTGGACAGGCCGGCGGACTTGAGCGCCGAGCCGACCGCGTCGATCGTCCCGGCGCGCTCGGAGGCGGGAACGCTCATGCCCTCCTGGCTGCAACTGGAGAAGCTGTTGTCGGGCTCGTTCATCGGGCTGATCTCGCTCAGCGGCACGCCCTGCGACGCGAAGTGCGCGGCGACGGTGGCCAGATAGCTGCCGTAAGCGCCCTCGTCCGCGGCGACGAGCGTGCCGGCGCAGCTCTTGTTGTTGCTGGTGTACTGTTCCGGCGCGCTGTTGACGAAGCCGATCAGGTCAGGCACGCCGTCGGCGGCGGCCGCCTTGAGGAAGTACTGGCCGGTCGGGTCCTTCGTCCAGTCGTAGGACCCTGACGAGGTAAGGAAGGTGGCGGCGGCGCGCGGACCGCTCGCCACGCCGACGCCCCCGCCGCCGATGTTGTACCGGTACTGGCTCAGATCCAGCCCGGCCGAGGTGAACAGCAGCGAGGCAGCCTGCGCCTGGTTCGCCGCCGAGAAGTTCGCCAGATCGTTGACCCACCACGCACCGGAGGCCCCGAATCCGGCCACGGTCTGCGCGGGCGCGGTGATCTGCGCGACGGAGGAGGCGGCCGGGGCTAGGTGGACCGCGGCTGAATTCGACGTCGCGAAGCTGGTTGCGGCAACGAGGGCGAGGCCGGCCAAGCCGGCCAGCGCGCCGCCGGCTGATCGCCGGGTCTTGTGTCGCTGATGTGAGGGTTCTGGCACGCGATGTGGGTGGCGACCTGTGAATAAGGGTCGGGACATTGCTGCTCTCCTCTCTGAGAGCGCGGCGTCATGTCGGGCGTGCGATCCGGAAAGCTAACCGGACGCCGACACTTCGTCAACCCCATGGAGAAAGTCCCGAACAGCACATTCCATGCCCACTTCGGCGATCACGGACATTACACGGCCACGGGTGCGTCGCCGCGCCACCCGTGCGGCTACGACCGGTTCGGGGCCAACGCTCCCTCGAGCGCGAAAGTCGCCGCACCCAGACTCACCGGGTTCGTCGCGATCGGGCACAGCATGATGCGCGTGTGCTCAAGCGGCCGCGGCAGCGCGTGCTCGGCCACCGCCTCGCGCATTCCGGCGAGCAGCGCGTCGCCGAGCCGAGCCGCCACCCAGCTGCTCAGCACGATCACCTGCGGGTTGATCAGGTTCACCAGGTTGCCCACGGCCACGCCGAGATATCGCGCGGTGCGCTTGATCGTCTCGACCGCGGCCGCCTCGCCCTTGGCCAGCGCCTCGGCGAGCGCGTCTATCGCAGTGGTCTGATCCACGCTCAGGATGCCGCTGTCCGGATCGACCTCTCTCAGCGTATTGATGATGCCCAACGCCCCGACGTACGCCTCCACGCAGCCCATCGCACCGCAGTGGCAGGCCCGGCCGTCGAGAACCAGCGTGGTGTGGCCCCACTCCCCCGCGGTGTTCGACGCGCCACGGTACAGCGAGCCGGCCACCGCGATCCCCGCGCCCACACCGGTGCCGAGGTTCACCACCACCACGTCGTCGCAGCCGCGCGCCGCGCCGAACCAGAGCTCCGCGACGGTGCAGGCCATCAGCGGGTTATCGAGATAGATCGGAAACGCCAGCTGCTCGGCGAGCATTTCGCGCAGCGGCACCTCGTGCCAGTTCCAGTTGGGGGCGAACACGGACAGGCCGCCCTCGCGCTCGACCTGACCCGGCATGCTCACCCCGACGCCGAAGACCAGCCCGGCGTCCACCCCGGCGTCGGCGAGCACGGTGCGCACCCCGGAGGCGATGTGCCCGACCACCTGTTCCGGCCGGTTCTCGCTGGCGGACAGCGGCTCCTCGGCCCGGGAGAGCAGCCGCAGCGCCAGATCGAACAGCTCGACGTGGATGTACGTCTCGGCGACGTCGACGCCGATCAGCGCGCCGCCGTCGGCCTTCATCGCGATCAGCCCGCGCGGCCGTCCGCCGTCCGAGTCCTCGAACCCGACCTCGACGAGCACGCCGCGCTCGAGCAGTTCCCCGACCAGGTTGGCGACGGTGGCCAGGCTCAGCCCGGTGGCCGCGGCGAGCTCCTGCCGGGAGACCGGAGACTGCGCGATCACGTAGCGCAGCAGCTCATTGCGATTGGCCCGGCGGATATCCCGAGACGTGCGCTTCACCAACTGACCGCCCCTTTGTGGACCAGGCCCGTGCAGTACGAATCCCGTGCAGTACGAATGCTGAGAGCTTAGCCCGCGCAACCAGCCGGCACCGCCGGTACCAGCAATTTTCGGCGGAGTTTCGAGCCCGCGGCGCGCCGCGGCGCGCTCCGGCGGCCGGCCCGGCGCCCGCGAGGCGTGAGACCGCGCCACCTTCGCCACTCCTTACGAAGCCGTGACGCCCGTGCGCTGCCCTTTCCCTCGGCCGCGCTCTGCCGCCTAGCGTGGCTGCCATGAGGGTACTGGTCACCGGAGCTGCCGGATTCATCGGATCGCATATCGTCGAGTCGCTGCTGGACGCCGGGCACGAGCCGGTGGCATTCGACGCGCTGCTGCCGGCCGTGCATCCGGAGCCGGAGCGCTCGCGGGAGCGGGTCGCGTCCGAGGTCGAGTTCATCCGCGCCGATGTGCGCGATGCGGACGCCGTCGAGCGCGCGCTGCGCGGCGTCGACGCGGTGTGCCACCAGGCGGCGATGGTCGGCCTCGGGCTCAATCTTGACGACGCGCCGCACTACGCGGGTTGCAACGATCTCGGCACGGCGGTGCTGCTCGCCGCGATGGCGCGCGCCGGTGTGTCAAGGCTCGCACTCGCATCGTCGATGGTCGTTTACGGCGAGGGCCGCTACGACTGCGCCGAGCACGGCCGCGTCGAACCGGGACCGCGGGTGACGGCGGATCTCGCCGCGGGCCAGTTCGAGCCGCCGTGCCCACATTGCGGCAAGGCGCTGGCTCCGGGCATGGTCGATGAGGACGCGCGGCTCGACCCGCGCAACGTCTACGCCGCGACGAAGGCGGCGCAGGAGTATCTGGCGACATCGTGGGCACGCGCCGCCGAGGGGACGGTCGCGATGCTGCGGTACCACAACGTGTACGGCCCGCGGATGCCGCGCGACACGCCCTACGCCGGGGTCGCCGCGATCTTCCGCTCCGAACTCCAGGCCGGGCGGCCGCCGCGGGTCTTCGAGGATGGCGGCCAGCGGCGCGACTTCGTCCATGTGCGCGATATCGCGACCGCCAACGTCGCAGCCCTCGAATGGACTGGAAAGGCGGATCCGGGCAGCGGGCGGTCGTTCAACGTCGGCAGCGGCACGCCGCGCACCGTCGGCGAGTTGGCAGCCGGCCTCGCCGAGGCGATGGGCGGGCCGATCCCGGTCGTCACCGGCCAGTACCGGCTCGGCGACGTGCGGCATGTGACCGCTTCGAATCTGCGGCTGCGCACCGAGCTCGGCTGGGCACCTGCCGTAAGTTTTGCCGATGGTCTCGCTCAGTTCGTTGTCCCGGCGTGACGGGCGCACGATGCTGAGGGCATGCGCCCACTTATTCACCCACGAACCCGTATATTCGCCGCCGCGAGTGCGGCCGGCCTGCTCGGCGCCGTGCTGCCCGCGTCGGCCGCGCACGCCGCGACCCGCCCCACCGTCGCGGCGGTATCGGGCTGGACCCAGGTCACCCACTACCTGGAGAGCAGCCTCTCGGCCGACGAAGGGGTCGCGACCGTCAACCCGCCCGGCGGTTCGGCTTACCAGCTCTTCCGCGGTGTCGCCTCAGTTCCAATCAGCGTGCTGATGGAGGGCTACAACCACGTCGGCGACCCGGATTCGGTGAACGGCTACATCTTCGACGCCTTCCAGAGCGGCGCCTCGGCTCCTAGCTCGAAGATGTTCCGGGTCACCACGCCCTCCGGATCAACCTACGAATACACCCACAGCCTGGTGTCCGGCGAGCAGTACAACAACTCCTTCGATGCCGTCTCCCCGGACACCCAGTGGATGGTCGCGGGCGAGTGGGGCACGATGTCGCACCTCCAGGTGTATCCGACGCCGATCCTCAACCCGCAGACCCCCGCGACCGGCGGCAGCCTGGCGCTGTCCGGCTACATCCAGCTCGACCACCCGGTCAACGACATCCAGGGCTGCGACTTCGTCACCGCGACAAAGCTGATCTGCGCCTCGGACGACGGCAGCCAGTCGCTCTTCCCGGACCAGAAGCCATTGCTGGAGGTTGACCTGTCACACGCACTGTCCAGCGGAGATGTCGCCGGTCACGTCACCGACCTCGGCCCGATCCCGCAGACCAACAGCATCTGCTCAGGCAGCTTCGAGTCCGAGGGCGTCGATTACGACCCAGCCAGCGCAATCCTGCGGGTCGAGATCATCCAGCCGAGCGTGTGCGCGGCTGCCACGACGGTCTACGAGTACAAGGCGAGCTAGCGGCCGGCGCCGGTCACCCGCTCGCCCGGACCGGGCCACGCATCGGGTAGGTCCATTCAGGTGAGGGCACGGACGCGCTACGCGACCGTTCCCTTGCGCGGTACGGGCAGGCGGAGCAGTCTCCGTGACAAGGACCTGGCTCAACCAAGGAGGGAGACAGCCCGATGCGCACGATGCTTCTCGTGGAGTTGGACAACACCGCAGGCAGCAAGGCCATTGCCGACGGCACCATGGGCAAGTCGATGGAAGAGGTCCTCAGCATGCTCAAGCCGGAGGCCGCGTACTTTTACCCGCACAACGGGCACCGCGCGATGACGCTGGTCGTCGACGCGCCCGACGAATCGTCGCTCGTGACGATGTGCGAGCCGTTCTGGACGCAGCTGAACGCAAAGGTCGAAGTCATCCCGTGTATGAGCGCGGATGACCTGCGCGGCGGCCTTAGCCGTCTCGGCGAAAGGTAGCGCTCCGGCTACAAGAAGGCTGGTTGACGCTACGCGGCGCCCGAGGCCATTTCCGCAAGCGCCTTGACCGAGTTCCAATTCCGGCCGGTCGCCTGGATCCCTTTCAGGCGGCCGGCCGGTTTGGCCAGCGCGGCAGCCAGCTCGGAACGGCCGAGCCCGTTGGGCGCGTAGAGGTACATGACCTGCTCGCCGAGCCGAAACTCCTCCGGGAGAAAGGCGGCCTGGTCAAGGTCGGCGTACCGGTCGGCGGTGACGTCCGCCGAGTAGAAGACCGCGTGCAGTTGCTTGCCTTCCAGGGTGTCGGCCGGAAACGGACAGGCCTTGATCACGGCTTCGAGGTACGCCCCGGTGCGCACTAAGCAGGGCACGTCGAACCCGAACCGGTCGGCGAGCGCCGCCGAGATCCGCGCGGCGATCGCGTCCGAACTGCCGGAGTCTTTGGCGTCATCCGGCACGTCGAATACCGCATTGCCGCTGGCGAGATACGTGCGCACGTCCCGGTAGCCCAGGCCGGTGAGCAGGTCGCGCAGGTCAGCCATCGGAACCTTGCGCTTCCCGACGTTCACCGCCGCGAGGAGCGCCACATAGGTGGTGGTACCGGTCGTGCTCGTCATGCCGTCAGTCTAGGGACAGGCGCTGACAGCACATCCCTAGCCGACCGGTACGGGCAGCCGGACCTCGAACCGGCAGCCGCCGACCACGTTGCGCACGTCCACCTCGCCGGCGTGCGCCTCGACGATGCCGCGCACGATCGCCAGGCCGAGGCCGGCTCCCGCGAGCGGCTCCGGGGTGCGGGCCGCGGTCCCGCGCCAGGCCACTTCGAAGACGCGATCCAGATCCTCGTCGGGGATCCCGCCGCAGGCGTCCACGACCGCGAGCACCGCGTGTCCGTCCCGCTCGGTCGCCTCCACGCGGACCTCGCCCGCGCTCGGGGTGTGCCGGATGGCGTTGGCGACCAGGTTCGTGAGCGCGCGGGACAGCTCGCGCGGGTCGACGCGCACCGCGAGCGGGGTGCGCACATCCGCCTCCAAGGCCACGCCGCAAGCCCTGGCAAGCGGATCGGCGCCGATCACCGCCTCGTCCACCAGATCGGTCAGCGGCACCCGCTCCAGGGTCAGCCGCAGTGCGCCCGCGTGGATCCGTGACATCTCGAACAGGTCGTCCACCATGCCGGCCAGCCGGTCCACCGACATGCGGATCTGGGTGTGGTAGCGCATTGGATCGGTCGCGACGCCGTCCTCCAGCGCCTCGGCCATCGCGCGCAACCCGGCCAGCGGGGTACGCAGGTCGTGCGAAACCCAGGCGACCAACTCACGGCGCGAACGCTCAAGGGCTCGCTCGCGCTCGCGGGACTCGGCCAGGCGCGAGGCGGTGGTGGCCAACTCGCGGCTGAGGCCGTCGAGTTCCGCGGTGGCCAGCGAGACCGGGTTCGCGCGGTCCGCGGTCGAGTTGCCGGGGGCCGCGTGCCGGCCGGCACCGCGAGAGGAGAACTCGAAGTCCTGCCCTTCGTCGCCGAGCGCGCGCATCGCGTTGCGCAGGGCGCGGCTGTCCGCGGTGACGCTGCGGGCCAGGGGTATCGCCATCGCGAGCGCGACGACCCCGGCCGCGATGCACACCACCAGCGCGACGCCGAAGTCGTGCTGGGAAAGGAACATCTTCTGCGCCGCCGCCAACACCCCGGCGACCATGGCCAGGACCGTGAACATCGCGACGACGAAAAGCTTCAGGCGAATCGAGCGACCGCGCAGCATCCGCAGCACGAGCAGTCCCAGGACGCCGACGCCGATTGAACTGCCGCCACCGATCAGCACGATCAGGACGTTGTCGCTCACTGGTGCGCTCCGGAAGGCGAGCCGGGTCGGGCCGGGTTGGTGGACGGTCTGGATGGGGAGCCGGGCAGGTGGTCGGTGGACACGTCTGCCTGACCACGTTGGGCGCGCTGCCCCGGTTCACCGTGGCCGGCGGGGGCGGGCGGTTCGAGCGCCTCCTGCGCTTCCGGCGAATCGAGCCGGTAGCCGACGCCCCACACGGTGACGAGCAGCCGCGGCTCGGCCGGGTCCTGTTCGATCTTCTCACGCAGGCGGCGCACGTGGACGGTAACCGTGGACTGGTCGCCGTAATCCCAACCCCATACCAACTGCATCAGCTCGGCTCGGGTGAAGGCTTGGCCTGGATGCGCGAGGAGGAAAGCGAGCAGGTCGAATTCGCGGCCGGTCAGCGACAGCGGCTCGCCCGCGCGCGTGGCCTGATGGCCGGTGACGTCGACTTCGAGCTCTCCGACGCGCCGGATGTCCGGGGCCTGGTCCGGCGGGGCCGCGTTGTGCCTGGCCCGGCGCAGCACCGAGTTGGCGCGCAGGGACAGCTCCCGCGGGCTGAACGGCTTGGTGACGTAGTCGTCGGCGCCGAGTTCCAGGCCGAGGATGCGGTCGTGCTCCTCGCCGCGCGCGGTCAGCATGATCACCGGGACCGGGCCGAGCCTGCGGATGCGCCGGTAGACCTCGAAGCCGTCGAAACCGGGCAGCATGAGGTCGAGCACGATCAGGTCAGGCCGCTTGAGGTGCGCGGAGGCGACCGCGCTCGGCCCGTCCGCGGCGAGCCTGACCCGGTGGCCGCAGCGGCGCAGGTAAGCGGCGACGACCTCGGACACGGTGGGGTCGTCGTCGACGACGAGCACGTCTGCGCTGGCTTCCATTCCGACCACTCTAAGCGCCGCCGCAAGAGCCGGTAGCCGCGCGGCATGCGGTTCTTTACTCCGTAAGAACTGGCCGGCCAGCGATTACGGAGCCCTTACGGTCGGACCTGAAGACGGGTCTTAAGGCGGCGCGGCTGCCACGGTGGTTCGCTATGGGCTCCACAAGATCTACCGGGCGAGATTCGCAAGCGGCTGAGCAGTCCGACGTCACGCGGCCCGCGCCTCCTAGGGCGATACCGGCGCAGCGATCCACACGGGAGCGCGCCGAACGTCTCGAGCCTGTATCAGAGTCCCGTGTCTCGTTGAACGAGACAACCAGTCCCGGGGCCCGGTTGCGCACGCTGGCAGTCACCGCCCTGTGCGCCGTCGCGGTCGCGGGGATCGTCGTCTGCCTGGCCGAACGCGTTCACCTGCCGCCCGCTCACGGCTCGATTTGGCCCACGATCCTGCTGTTCGGCGGCGCGTGGGTGGCCTTCGTCATCGCGGTCTGGTTGCTGCGAAAGGTCCCTGCGCGAGCAGCGGTCGTGCTGATCCTGCTGGGTGGACTCGCGGCGGGCTTCGCGTGCGCCACCGCTCCCGAACGCACCAGCGACGACCTGTACCGCTACGTCTGGGACGGCCGGGTGCAAGCCGCCGGGATCGACCCCTACGACTACGTCCCCGCCGCGCCGCAACTCGCCGGGCTGCGCGATCCCGCGCTCTGGCCGGACTACAAGACGCGCTGGTGCATCAGAGCGGACCAGCCGGATCCGGACGGCGGCACCCTGGTCGGGGGTTGCGCGCTGATCAACCGGCCCGCCGTGCACACGATCTACCCGCCGGTCTCCGAGGCGTACTTCCTCGGCGTGCACGCGATCTCGCCACCGGGCAGCCGCTACAAGCCGATTCAGTTCGCCGCGGTGCTCCTCGCCCTCGCCACCACGATCGCGCTGCTACTCGCCCTGCGCGCGCTCGGCCGCAATCCACGGCTCGCCGCGCTGTGGGCGTGGTGCCCGATGATCGCCTTCGAAACCGGCAACGGCGCGCACGTCGACGTGCTGGCCGCGCTGCTCACCGTGAGCGCGCTCGGCTGCCTCGCGTTGGCAGCCAGGACCGAGCCGGGCACCAAGGCGGCGCGCAGACGCTATCTGATCGGCTCGCTCATTCTGGGCCTTGGCGTCGGCGCGAAGCTGACTCCGGCGATAGCCATGCCCGCCGTGCTGCGCCGCCGGCCGATCCTCATCGCCACCACGGTCGCCGGGACCTTCGCGGCCGTCTACCTGCCGCACGTGATCGCGGTCGGCGCAAAGGTCATCGGCTACATCCCCGGTTACATGCGCGAGCAGGGCTACGCCGGCGGCGGCGGATTCATGCTGCTCGACACGGTGCTGCCGAACGCGGTGGCAGGCGCGGCCGCGGTGCTGATCATCGGCGCGACCGCACTGACCGTGCTGTTGCGCGGCGACCCGTGCCGGCCGTGGCGCGGGACGCTCGTGATCGCGGGCGTGACCATGTTCGCCACGACGCCGGTCTTCCAGTGGTACGCGATCCTGCTGGTCGCGCTGGTCGCGCTCGACGGCCGATGGGAATGGCTGGCGCTCGCGGTGCCGGTCTTCATCTCAGACATCGCACAGTCGCTCGGACTCGACCTGGTCAATGCACTGCGATGCGGCTACGGCTTCGCGCTGGTCGTCGTGCTCACCGTGACAGCCCTGCGGGAACGGCGGCGGCGCACGCCGAGCCCATCCGCTTCACTCGACGCCGTCTCAGCTGCCTTCGACCGCTCGCCTGCCGCCGAACCCTGCCCTACCTCCGTCCCTGCTGCTGCCGAGGAGCCCGCCGTGCCACTCGTGGACGTCGTCCTGCCGTGTCTGAATGAAGAGGGCGCGCTGCCCTACGTCCTGGGGCGGCTGCCCGAGGGATATCGCGCGATCGTGGTGGACAACGGGTCCACCGACGGCTCCGCTCGGCTCGCCGCCGAACTCGGCGCGCTGGTGGTGACCGAGAAGCGGCGCGGCTTCGGCGCCGCCTGCCACGCCGGGCTTTCCGCGGCGACCGCGCCGGTGGTGTGCTTCTGCGACTGCGACGGTTCGCTCGATCCCCGGCAACTGCCGCGGGTCGCCGGTCCGGTGCTCAGCGGTGAGTCAGACCTCGTACTCGGCCGGCGGCGTCCGGTCGGCGCCGGGGCGTGGCCGCCGCACGCGCGGGTCGCGAACCAGGTGCTCGCCTTCCGGTTGCGGCGCACCGGAGTGCAGGTGCGCGATCTGGGCCCGATGCGCGCGGCCCGCCGCGAATCGCTGCTCGCGCTCGGCGTCGCGGACCGGCGCTCCGGCTATCCGCTGGAGACCGTGCTCGCGGCCGCGCGGTCCGGCTGGCGAATCGATGAGACAGAGGTCGATTACGCGCCGCGCACCGGCAAGTCGAAGGTCACCGGGACGCTCACCGGCACACTGCAGGCGATCCGGGACATGAACCGGGTGTGGCGGGAGGCGACAAGTCGATGAGCACTCTGATTGTCATCGCCAAGGAGCCGGTGCCGGGACGCGTCAAGACCCGGCTCTCTCCTGCGTTCACCCCGAAACAGGCCGCTTCGTTGGCTCGCGCGGCGCTGCTGGACACGCTCGAAGCGGTCCGCCGGGCGCCGGCCGATCATCGGCTGCTCGTCCTGGACGGTGAAGCAGGGGACTGGCTTCCACGGGCGCTGCGGGACGGGTTCGCTATCGTGCCTCAGGTATCGGGCACGCTGGACCTGCGGCTGGCGGCGGCTTTCGCCGAGGCGGCCCGGCTCGACCGAGGCCCCGCGTTGCTGGTCGGGATGGACACGCCGCAACTGACGGCCGAGGTGCTGGGCAAGGGCATGCTGGCGCTCGGCGCGGGCATGGCAGGCTCCGGTACGGCCGGTTCTTACGCCGACGCGGACGCGGTTTTCGGGCCGGCCGAGGATGGCGGATTCTGGGCACTGGGACTTCGTGAGCCGGGCCATCCGCGCGTGAACGGCCTGTTGGTCGGCGTGCCGATGTCGCGCGACGACACGGGCAAGCAGCAGCATGACCGGCTCGTCGACGCGGACCTGCGCATCAGCATCCTGCCGACGCTGCGGGACGTCGACCACGAGGCCGATGCGCGTGTTGCCGCGGCGCAGGCCCCGAATACCCGGTTCGCCGTCTTACTGAGCTGCATCGTGCCTGGCCAAGACGAGCCCCAAACCGAACCTAGAACCGAGCTTGAGCGGCCGACCGAACCCGAGCCCGAAGCGGCAGCAGCAACCGTAGCTATCACCGCGTCGAACACCAGCTGGAGCGGGCCGGTCTCATCAGGCTACGAACGCGCCCTCTGGCAGACGATCGCGCAGGCGCCGAGGCACGCGTCCGCCGCTTCCCGCGCCTCATCGCAGAAGCACGAACCGATCCTGCTGCGTTGCGAGAGCGGCGCGGTCTTCCACCTCGACGTCGCCAAGTACGCGGCCGCGCCGGACGAGACCGACAGCTCCCTGCTGGATCGATGTACCGGTCCGACCCTCGACATCGGCTGCGGGCCCGGACGGCTCGCCGCCGAACTGGCGCGGCGCGGCGTCCCGTCGCTCGGCGTGGACGTTACGCCGGTAGCGCTGCTCATCGCGCGGGCCGCCGGAGCGACCGCGCTGCGCCGCTCGGTGTTCGACAGGCTGCCCGGCGAGGGCCGCTGGCCGTACGCGCTGCTGATCGACGGCAATATCGGGATCGGCGGGGATCCGCGGGCGCTGCTCGCGCGCATCAAGGCGCTGCTGCGGCCGCGCAACGGGCAACTCCTGGTCGAGGCCGCGGCCGGCGAACTCGACGAGCGGCACGAGTTGCGCCTCGGCGAGCAGGGGGCGCCGGTGCCGTGGGCCAGCGTCGGCGCGAGCGCGCTGCTCGCGCTGGCCCGGCCGCTCGGTTTCCGGCTCGAAGCGAGCTGGGAGTCGGCCGGGCGCAACTTCATGGCATTGGCGACCTGACCGGGTCCTGCTGACGGCTGCCGGCCGGCCGCTGATCAGACTCCTGACTTAATCAAGCCGAAACCAGCGACTCCAGCGGCGTGTTCGGATCGGCGAGCCGGTCCGCGTCAATGCTCTGACCGGACTCGATCAGAGCCCGGATCTGGTCGCCGACGTCCCAGACGTTGACGTTCATCCCGGCCAGCACCCGGCCCCCGGCCAGCCAGAAGGCGATGAACTCGCCGCCGGCCGGGTCGCCGCGCGTGACGAGCGCGTCGTAGCCGTCGGGCTCGACGTAGCCGAAGTACTCCATGCCGAGGTCGTACTGGTCGGTGAAGAAGTACGGCAGCCGGGTGTACGCGGCCTCCTCGCCGAGCATCGCCGCGGCGGCCACCTCGGGCTGGTTCAGCGCGTTGGCCCAGTGCTCGACCCGGATCCGCTTGTCGTACTTCGGATGATAGGCCCGCGCCACATCGCCGACCGCGAAAATGTCCGGGTCTTCGGTACGCAGCGAAGCGTCCACCAGCACGCCGTTGTCCACGGCCAAGTCGGCGTCCTCAGCCAGCTGCGAGTTAGGTGCGACGCCGACCGCGACCAGCACCGCGTCCGTCGGCAGCACCGAGCCGTCGCGCAGCCGCACCCCGGTCGCGTAACCGCCCTCGGTGGTGATCTCATTGACGATCTCGCCGAACCGGAACTCGACGCCGTTGCGGCGGTGCAGCTCGGCGAAGTGCCGGCCCATCTCCGGGCCGAGCACGCGCAGCAGCGGCAGCTCGGCGGTCTCCACGACGGTGACCTCGACGCCCGCGCCGCGCGCCGCGGCCGTCGCCTCGAGGCCGATCCAGCCGGCGCCGATGACGACCAGCCGCTGGATCTGGCCGAAAAGCGCACGCAGCCGCTCGGAGTCGTCGATGGTGCGCAGGTAGAGCACGCGGTCCGCGTTTCCGCCGAGGACCGGCAGGTGCCGCGGGCTGGCGCCGGTGGCAAGCAGCAGTTTGGCGTATTCGAGCCGTGTGGCGTCCGCAAGCCGGATCTGGTGCGAGGCGCGGTCGATCGCGGAGACGTGGCTGCCGAGCCGCAGCTCGACGTCGTGCTCGGCGTACCAGGACTCCGGGTGCACGAACGCCTTCTCGCGCTCGCTCTTGCCGATCAGATAATCCTTCGACAGCGGCGGGCGCTCGTACGGCCGGTGCTCTTCGTCGCCGACCAGCACGATCCGGCCGTCGTAGCCCTTCGCGCGCAGCGCCTCGGCGGCCTTGGCGCCGCTCAGGCTCGCTCCGACGATGACGAATGGTTCGGATGCTGGCATCGGTTCTCCTCGTCGCCGCGACTATCGCCTGCTCGGGTCGTTAAGGCGCGGCGGACGTGCGTGACGCCCGCGGCACCCACGGTGACCAGGTTAGCCGCAAACCGGTCACGGCATCAGTTATCACCCGCGTAATTGAGCGAGGCGTCGCCGGACTGGGTGTTGATGTCGATGCTGCGCTGCGAGGCCTCGTCCTCGATGCCCTGTTCGACGTGACGATCACCGGAAGAGGTCTGCCCGGAGACGCGGTACGTCGCGCCGCGCGGAACCGTGACGCTGACGCCGCCGGATTCGACCGATGCGGTGACAGACACGGGGGCGCTTGAGAAGGTGAGGTCGACGTCCCCAGAGAGCGTCTGTGCGTTGACTTGCGGCGAGGCCAGGCCGTCGGCGTGGATATCCCCGGAGTCCGCGCGCGCCGAGATCATGCCGCGGTCGCCGTCAAGGTCAATGTCACCGGATTGGGCTCGGGCGTTCACGGCCCCGCTCATCCGCTTGATCGTCACCGAGCCCGAGTCGAGGATGGACTGCACGGAGACCGTCGCGGGCACCGCCAGTTCCAGATCCGCGCCGCACGGGTTGACCATCTCGAAGGACGGCGCCGCGCAGTCCTCGTTGATCAACAGCGTGTTGCCCTGCCAGGTCTCGGTGACCTGTGGCTTGTTGACTGTCCAGGTCAAGGTCTGGCGCAGCGAGATCGGCTCGCCGCCGGCGGTGGGCCGGACGGTCAGGTCGCCGCCGGTGACATCGACCTCGACTGCTGTGATCGCGTGGCGTGAGATCCACGTGGTCGTCGTGGTCTGCGCCGCGAGCCAGCCGATCTGCGGCAGGCCGACCGCCGCGATGGTGACGACGGCGGTCATTCCCGCGATGCCGAACCACAGCGCGCGCTGGCCCTTTCGACCAGCCACGCGGTGCGGCGGTCCGGCCGCCGAGTGCGGCCCGGCCGGGCCGGCGGACGATGCCGGTCTGGCGTCCTCGACCTCAAAGAGCTCATTCACCCCGAATACCTCCCTAGCCCAATATGCACACACGCTTAAACAAGCAATGCTTGATAAGCAGGGTGTTCAAGAAGCGCTGTTCAGAAAGCGCAGGACCGCCAGGACCCTGCGATGGTCGCCCTCGTCGGGCGGCAGGTCGAGCTTCGTGAAGATGTTGTTGATGTGCTTGCCGACCGCGCTCTCCGTGATGACCAGGGTGTGCGCGATCCGGGCGTTCGAGCGGCCCTCC
>NZ_DATNGK010000136.1:0-2350 GCF_035605935.1 Actinocrinis sp.
AGGTGCCGCGCCTCATCGTCCGCGCCGGCCATGCGCAGTGCCCGCAGCAGGTGCGCGGCGGGGGCCGGGTCATCGACCGGGGCGTTCTCGGCGGCCCACCGCGCGGCGCGCCGGTCACCGGGATGCGCCAGGTGCCAGCACCGGACCAGGCCGACGGCGGCATTCGCGTCACCGGCCAGCGCGGCGCGCCTATACAGCCGGGCGGCGTCGCGAAGCAGGCCGCGTGCCTCGATGCCAGTTCGGATCGCCCACAAGTCGGCCATGAGCGCCGAGTCTATTCCGAGGCCAGACGAGCCGCCGCCCAGGACCCGGGCCTGATCCTGCCGAAGGCCAGGGGGTTGTCCCGTTAGACGTATCAGAAAGAAGCTTCGGGGCACCTAAGTACTGTGAAAAACACGAGGTTGACCCGCCGAAGCTCCGCTGAAAGCTCGTTGTCACCTCCAACGAAGGAGACTGACAAGGGGCCGGGGACGGGAGCAGTGCCGGACCCATCCTGGTGCCGGGCGGAGAGCTTCGCGCGGCTGCTGCACGAGAAGGCCAACAGGTCCGCAGACGTCATGGCCTTCCGCTTCGTTCTCGATGACGGGCGGGCGCAGGAACTCACCTACGCCGAACTCGATAAGCGCGCCCGTGCGGTCGCGGCTGCCATCCTCGAAGCCGCCGGCGGGCGGCCCGGGCCCGCACTCCTCCTTTATGCTCCTGGCGTCGGCTACGTGGCGGGGCTTTTCGGCTGCTTCTACGCCGGGGTGCCGGCGGTGCCCGCCTTCCCGCCCGAGACGACGCGCCTGCACCGGACGATGTCGCGGTTGCTCTCCATCATCGAGGACACCGGAGCGGATCTTGTCCTTACCACCTCGGACATCGCGCCGACCCTGCAGGAGTGGCTCGCGTCCGCGCTCGACCGCCGTTCGCCGCGTGTGCTCGCGACCGACGTGGTCGGCAATGGCGGCGAAGGAGGGTCGCCAGCGACGCCCCCGGATTCCGTGGCGGTGCTGCAGTACACCTCGGGCTCGACGGCGTTTCCGCGCGGTGTGATGCTGACCCACGCGCAATTGATCGCGAACTGCGCAGATATCACGCGCGCGTTCGGGGTGCATGATGCGAGTTCGGCCGCCCTCTGGCTGCCTCCCTACCACGATATGGGCCTGGTCGGGGGGATCCTCACTCCGCTGGCCGCCGGTATTCCGGTGACGTTCATGTCGCCGGCCGCCTTTCTGCGCCGCCCGCTGTCCTGGCTGCACATGGTCTCCCGCTATCGCGCGACGATCACCGGTGGTCCGAACTTCGCCTACGACCTGTGCGTGCGGCGTGCGAAGGACGCCGACCTCGAGGGGGTGGACCTGTCGTCGGTCGAGTTGACCTTCACCGGCGCGGAGCCGGTTCGCCCCGATACCCTCAAGCGCTTCGCCGAGCGCTTCGAACCGTGCGGATTTCGTGCCGAGTCGTTCTATCCCTGTTACGGGCTGGCGGAGGCGACCCTGTTTGTGACCGGCGGCAAGCCGCTCAGCGGATGGCGTGCGGTATCGGTTGCGCGCGACGCGCTCGAGTTGGAGGGCACGGCCCGGTCGGCGACGCCCGCAGAGTCGGCGAGGAAGCTCGTGGGCTGCGGCACCCCAGGCCCCGACACCCGGTTGCTGATCGTCGATCCCGCGACGAACGAACAGCTCGACGCCGGCGGGGTCGGCGAGATCTGGGTCTGCAGTCCCAGCGTCGCCGCCGGCTACTGGCGGCGAGCGGCGGAAAGCGCCAGCACGTTCGACGCGAGGACGACGACCGGCGAGGGACCGTTCCTGCGCACCGGTGATCTCGGGTTCCTACTGGACGGCGAGTTGTTCGTGACCGGGCGAACGAAGGACCTGATCGTGCTCAACGGGCGCAACTACCACCCGGTCGACATCGAGCAGGTCTGCGAGGCAGCGGTCGCCGGTATCCGCGGCAACTGCGGCGCCGCGTTCGCCGTCGAGGACGACGAGGGCTCCAGGGCGCAGCTTGTGGTGGTCTACGAGGTCGAGGCCGGCCTGAGCGAGGAGCAGCACCGGGCGGCCATCAAAGGCATCCGCCGGGCGGTGTCGATCGAACTGAACCTGCCGCTGCACACCGTCGTGCTGATCGCGCCGCGCACCATTCCGAAGACCTCGAGCGGCAAGGTGCAGCGCTGGCTGTGCCGACGGGAGTATCTCGTCGGCCACCTCAATGAGGTCGCCAGGTGGCAGTCCCCGGCTCGATCGAAGACGGCGCCGGTCTCCGCGCAGCGACCGCAGTAACGCAGTGACCAGCTCAACGAAGGGGGAACCGGACGGCGATCGTCAAGGTCCGGGGCATTCTGCTCCGATTCACGAACTACGAGAAC
>NZ_DATNGK010000137.1:0-3637 GCF_035605935.1 Actinocrinis sp.
GGTGGCCGAGGCTGGTGGCGGCGTCGCCCGCTCGCTGACGTACAGCGCGTACACCAGCACCAGCCCGGCCACCGCGCCGAGATGCGTCGCCAGCCGCCCGAGTTCGACCGCTCCGGACGCGAGGTCGCGGGCCGACAAGACAACGAGCACGCCGACGAACGCAACCAGTAACGGCAGCAGTCCGGCCGCGCGGCGCGGGGCGAACGCGGTGGCCAGGAACGCGGCACCCAAAGCAACATTCCAGGCCGCGGACTCGTGGGCCGCGTGCGTGACCATGGCCATGTCGATGGTAGTGCCGAACAATGCCGGCACCGCGATCGCGATTTGCACCAACCCGACGGCGGCCAGGCCCAGCTGGGCGAGCCGGCGGCGGCGCCGCACTCTCGCGGCCGGCAACGCGACCTCGGCGAGTATCCGGTCGGCGAGATCCGGAGTGTCCTCCCGGCCGACGCGGGCGAGGCGGCTCAGCCGCGTCGCCTCCGCGACCCATCGGGCACAATAAGGACAGGTCGCGAGGTGGTGGTCAAGCCGCGACGCCGGCATCCCGAGCGGCTCCCCGTCGAGCCGAGCGGAGGCGGCCGCGCGGAATCGGTCACAGCTCACGTGGGAATCAGTCGTCTGGCGGGCGCGGTTGGTTCCCGAGCCAAGCAGATTCTTAACCAGGAGACGAGAGTGGACGGGGTCGACGAGATCACGGCGGCGGCGCTCCGCGCGCGGCGCGGCGATCCGGCGGCGGCCCGCTCCTTCGTCAACGCGACCCAGCGCGACGTCTGGCGCGCGTGCGCGAACCTCGTGGATCGCGCGTCCGCCGACGACCTCACCCAGGAGACGTACGCCCGGGCATTCACCGCATTGCACCGGTTCGCCGGGCGGTCGTCAGCGCGGACCTGGCTGCTGGCAATCGCCCGCCGGGTGTGCGCGGACGCGATTCGGGACGCCGTGCGATCGCGGTCAGTTCGTGCGCCATCGCCGAACCAGGCCGCGGATCCGGCCGATGCGGTCACCCTGGATGCGCTGCTCGCGACGCTGCCCCCGGATCGGCGGGAGGCTTTCGTGCTGACGCAACTCGTGGGGCTCCGCTATGCCGAGGTTGCCGAGGTGTGCGGCTGTCCGGTCGGCACCGTGCGGTCGCGGGTGGCGCGAGCCCGCGCCGACCTCGTCGCGGCCTACGGCGACGATGCGGGACGCGCCGCTTCGCGCTGAGTCACGGTCGCTCGGGCGCCGATCTCGTGCGTAACGCTCCGCTCGGCGACGAAGGACATGAACGGGATCGTCCCGGAAATCATCACTAATCCGAGCCGGAGCAGCGGCCAGCGAAGACGTACCCCGAGATCGAGCGCCGTCAGCAGATAGACGATGAACAGAAAGCCATGCGCCGTGCCGACGACGGCCACCGGGCCGGGCGTATCCGCAAGGTACTTCAACGGCACAGCCACGAAGACCAGCAGCACCAACATCACGCCGGTGACATAGGCCATGACCCGGTAACGCAGGTAAGCGCCGCGGTAGCTCGTGGTCAACGGGCGGGTGCGCTCTCCGTAGACCGATGAGGTCATTCGTCATCCTTGGCTGAGGATTGCGCCGCCAGTCGAGCGAGGTACGCGTTGTAAGCGGCGTGTTCCGCGTCGGCCGCGACCGGCGGCGAGGTGGCACTGGATGGCATCACGTAGCGACGGTAGGGCACCTCGGCCGGCTCCGGAGCGGTGGGTGTTGCCTCGGCGACGTCCCGTTCCACGCCAGCCTCGTCAGTTGCGGTCCGGGCTGCCTCAGGTGTCGGAGCAGCGTCGTGAACGAGCCGCAGCCACATGAACACCGCGAAGGCGGTGAACGCCCACCATTGGAAGGCGTACGAGTAGTTCTGGATCGAGCCGTGATGGAGGTGCGCCACATGCCACTGCCAGCGACCGAGCAGAACCATGGTCACGCCCGCGGCCACGACGACGACATGCAGGACCAGCCAGCGCGGGCCGAACAGGAAGCCGAAGCGGCGGACCACGTTACCGACGGTACGTCAGCGCACCGTGAACCACACCAGGCAGCCCACCCCGAGGGCGAGGCAGTAGATGCCGAACGGCCGCAGCGACCGGTTGGCGAGGTATCGCGTCAGGAACCGCACCGACAGGTATGCGCCCACGCCCGACATGAGCGACCCGAACAGCACTTGCCCGCGAACGCCCTCGCCGAGCGGCCCAGTGAGATCGCCCAGCTTGAGCGCACCCGCCGCCAGGATGACCGGAGTGGCGAGCAAGAAGGAGAACCGCGCCGCGTCCTCACGGTTCAGGCCCCGCAGCATGCCGGCGACCATCGTCACGCCCGATCGAGAAATACCCGGTGCCAATGCGAGAATCTGTGCCGACCCAATGAGCGTCGCCTGGCCGACCGGCTGCCGAGCCAACTGGCGATCCGATATCGGACCGGTCGTTCGTTCGTCGACATATTCGGTGTCGACCGTTCGGTCGCGACGGCGCAACGCCTCCGCGCCGAGCAGAAGCAGGCCGTTGATCATGATGAAGATGGCGGTCGGCACGGGCTTGGACAGCGTGGTGCGGAACCAGTGTTCGGCGACGAGCCCCACCAAACCGACGGGGATCGTCGCGAGAACCAGCAACCAGGCCAGCCGCTGGTCGGCCGTACGTACGCTCCGGTGCGCGATGCTGGTGATCAGCCCGGTCAGGATACGCAGCCAGTCGCGCCAGAAATAGATGATCAGCGCCACGGCCGTCGCAACGTGCAGGCCGACAATAAACGCGAGGTACGGCGACTCCGGCGACCTCACGTTCAGGTCGGCCTGCCACGAGCCGCCTATGACCGCGGGAATCAGCACGCTGTGCCCGAGGCTCGACACCGGAAACAGCTCCGTAATTCCCTGCACGGCGCCGATCACGCCGGCTTCGAGCCAGCTCATGTGGTGCATAGGTCCCCCTGTCCGCGCCTCGTTGCACGAGACATCGGCATCATGTCCGAGCCGGGCGGTGGAACGCGAACTGTCGTCTGGGGAACTGCTGAGAGCGCGCCCGTGTCGCTACGAACCCCGCGGACTCTGTCTTGGCTGACGGCCGCACCCGCCCGGAGCGCCCTTAGCTCCCTCACAGCATATTGATCGCGTGTTCACAGCCGACGCGATGCTCGCAGCGAGGAACTGGAGCGAACGTCTAGTTTGTGCCCAGCCATCGCGCCGGCACATTGCTGGCCGCCCTCGTGGTTGGCGCTTGTCTGCCACTCGTCTTCGCCGCGCCGGCCGCGGCTGATCTTGTCTCGGACGTACAGGCCGCCGCCCAGGTCGCCACCGACCAGGGCTACCGCACCGGTGTGGCCGCGCTGGACCTACGCACCGGCAAGTATCTGAGTGGCGGCGAGGACACCGCGCCGTTCGCCAGCGAGTCCGTCGCGAAGGTGCTTATCGCGACACAACTCCTTGCTACCGGGCAGATGACCGGTGCCACCGCGGCGACTGCCTACGAGATGATCACCCACTCCGACGACGATGCCGCCAACGCGCTGTATGGGCTGGCCGGCGGCGACGACGTGATCAACCTGGTCGCTGCCCGCTACCAGATCCCCTTCCTGGGCACGCCGCCGAACGAGTCCGGTTGGTGGGGCAATACCGAGATCACCGCCAAGGGAATGGTCTACCTTT
>NZ_DATNGK010000138.1:0-10558 GCF_035605935.1 Actinocrinis sp.
TCTCGGCGTTGCCGTAGTCGAAGCAGCAGCCGCCGTTGTAGTGGGTGCCGTCCAGCACGTCGTACATGCCTTCGGACTGGTTACCGGTGGCTACGCCGGAGGTGCTGTCATCGCGGTAACCGGTGCCTGCCGGGATGTACACGCCGTAGGCTTTGTGGCCGTTGAGCGTGGTCGGCGCGGACTTGGCGTTGGCGAGGTTGTCGTATCCGCCGGCTGCCGGGCCTTTGAAGCCTCCGGGAGGCGCCTGGGTCAGGTTGTTGTGGTGCGAGGTCTGGTCGTAGATGACCGTGATCACGCAGTTGGTGTTGGCACAGAAGGAGTCCTGCGCGGCCGCGTTGGCATAGCCGCCGGCGCTCAGCACGCCGATGTTCGCCGTGTGGCTGTCGGAACTGCGCCGCACCTGGTAGAGCGGACCGTTGTAGGCCGCGAACAAAGCCCGAGTCGTGCTGTGCGCCGCGACACACGGCGTGCCCGCGGCCGCGAAGATGTCGCACGGCTGGCTGGTGGCCGCCGAAGCCGGCTGCATCGCGAACGCGCTCAGACCGGCACCGACGAGTGCCGTCGCCGCGGCGGCGAGCGTGAGGCGACGACGGCGCGGACGCGCTTTCGAGGTCTTCACTGGTGTAACTCCGTCCTTCAAAGTGGGTAAGCCGGCGCTTCGGGTTCGGCGCGCCGCCTTCTCGTGCAGCCGGTCCCACTCCCCCGCGGGACCGGCTGGCTCAGGTTCATCGCAGCGCCCTGCTCGGCGCTCAGCGGTAACCGGCGGCGACGATGCTGGCCTGGACCGCGTTGTCGGTGGCGTCCGAGGGGTAACCCGCGGTGATGGCGCCCTCGTAGAAGGTGCCCGCGCTCAGGTTGGTGTTGTGCGCACAGCAGTCCCCTCCACTGCCGAGCACGATCGCTCCCTGCTGCTTCATCGGGTCATAGCCGCGCGGCAGCGATCCGTCCCACAGCGTGGTCAGCATGCCGGACTGGGCGTTGGCGCCCTTGAGCGCCATGCGCGTAGTGCCGTTGTTCTTCAGCATCGCCGTGACGTAGGTGTTGGTGAACGCGCGCTGGTTCGGATTCCACTTACTGCTGCCACCGGGGAACAGGCCATATTCGAGGTCTGCTTGGACCCACGGGCCGCTGCCGGTACAGCCGCCGAACCAGCAACTGGTGCTGAAGTTGATCGCGTCCATGGCGCCCGCACCGTCCGCGCGCCGATCCGTCTCGCTGTTGCCGTAATCGAAGCAGCAGCCGCGGTTCACGTGCGTGCCCGAGGTCACCATGTACGCGCCCTGCGGCGCGCTGCCCTTGGGAACGCCGGTCGAGGAGCCGTTGCGCCAGTAGCTGTTGCCCGGGTTGATGTAGAGGTCGTACACCTTGTGCCCGCCGGCCGTCAGCGACTGCCGGGTGGCGCTCGACGGGGTGTCGTTGCCGCCAGCCCCGCCGGGGCCCTGATACAGCAGGGTGTTGCCGTGTCCGGACTGATCGTAGATCGCCGTGATGACACAGGAGGTGCCTGCGCAGAAGGAGTCCTGAGCCGCGGCGTTCGCGTAGCCGCCGACGCTCAGCACACCAACGTTCAGCGTGTGACTGTCCGAGCTGCGACGCACCTGGTAGAGCGGGCCGTTGTACGCCGCGTACAGCGCACGAACAGTGCTATGCGCGGCGACGCACGGGGTTCCACCCGCCTTGTAGATGTCGCACGGCAGGCTGGTCGCCGCCGACGCGGCCTGAGTGCCGGCAACGGCGGCACCGGCGAGGGCCAGCGCACACGCGGCGAGCACGGCCCCGACCCGAGTACGAATCTTGATACATCGCATGAGCATGCTTACACCCTTCTTCCGCCGGCGCTGCTGCGGGCGGCTCGCGGCGAGCACGATCGCCCCGCCTAGTGGATGCGGAAGGTCATCAGGGAGCGCCCGGGCACCGTCGCGGTGAACGAGCCGCTGCTCAGCGAGAGCGTGGACTGCTGCGCGAGGCTGCTGCCCGAGTTGGTCAGGTACGGAGTCACGGTGCCGCTCGACAGTCCGGCGCTGGAGACCGCGTAGGTCGCCGAGGTGCTGCCGCTGTTGGTGTTGAGGACCACGACGATGACCGAGCCGTCGGTGTTCTTGAAGGCGGCGACGTCAAGGCCGTTCCCGGTCGTCGCGGAGATCCGCGTCGCGCCGGGCCGGACGAACCTGCTGTAGCTGGCCAGTGCGTAGTACCGCTTCGCCGGGGTCAGCGTGGAGCCCTTGAGCCCGATCAGGGAGCTGTCGTGCTGGGTGGTGCTGATGCCCCAGAAGTAGAAGAACGCGTTGTCGTTCCCGCGGGTCATCGAGGTGAAGACGTTCTGCGCCCAGTTGAAGCCGTCGGCCTGGCCGTTGTCATCCCAGGAGCCGTCCCACTGGTTGCCGTTGATGGACCACTCCGACTCCCAGACGGACCGGCCGGCAGAGTTGATCGGCGAGGTCGGCGCGCCCGCGTAGCCGTGGCTGGTGAACACGCCGACGGCCGAGTTCGCCGCGGAGTTGCTTTCCACCGCGCTCACGTAGCTCGGCAGCTGGTTGAATCCGAGCGTGTCGCAGCAGGTGATCTTCGTCGAGAGGCCGGAGGAACGCAGCGTCGGACCGAGCACGCCCAAGAAGTTGACCGCCTGGGACTGCGTGAACAACATGCTGCCGAAGCTGCTGGTACTGGTCGCGGGCTCGTTGACGAAGCCGAGGGTCGAAGGCGTCACCCCGGCCGACGACCAGAACTTCGCGTCCTGCACGAGGTAGTTCGCATAGGCCTGGCGCCAGTCGCCGCTGCCGCAGGAGACTCCCGGCACCCCGCACAGCCCGCCGCGGTCCGCGCTGTTGGTCATGTACGGCGGCGGCGTCCAGGCGTTGTTGTAGAAGTTCGTCACTCCGTAGTTGTTCTTCGCCTGCAACGCCAGCCACAGCTGGCCGTCCTCGGTGCCGCCGTTGGACGGATTCCACACGTAGTGCGGCGTCGCCGACGGGCTGCCGGGGCTGCTCGGCTCAATCGAATCGCTGCCCGAGGGGATGTCGTTGCGGATGATGCTGAAGCCCGCGCCGTTCGAGGTGTTGAACAACAGGTCCAGCGCCTGCTTCTGCGCCGACCCGCTCAGCCCCCGGATCGCGTTGGCCATGTTGAAGGACTCGGAGATGCCGAACCCGTCGATCTTCTGATACGAGCTGCCGCCGACGGTCACCGTCGGCGCGGCGTTCGCCGGCGTGCCGAACGCGAACACCGAGCCGATGCCCGCGAGGCTGGCCGTCGCCGCGGCGACGAGGCGCACGCGGCGTGCGGTTCGAGACATGATGGACTCCCTGCCAGCCGTCGAATCGGTGGGTGGCGACGGCTTTGGTCACGCCTGATCAATCGTCTGTGAGCGCCGGCCAGTGGACGGCGGCGCTGCGTCCGCGCCGGTCGGCACGGGCAGGTATGCAGGGTTCAGGGGATTCGTCGCGCCGGACATCGACACCGGACAGTGGACATCGCGGCAGGCTGACATCCCACGGATGTGAGCGTTAACATCCTCATACCGGTGTCAGCCAGGGTGCCAGTACTGATTCACTTCGCACGTCCTTGGGCGATTGTGGGTATTAGCGGCAGACCGCACAGCTTTGTCACGGCCCGCTACCAAGCGATCGCGCGACCGCATGCCAGATGCTCGGACCACCCTCCCCGAAGTGTCAACGTTATGAACAAAAGTGTCCGTAATAGCCGTTATGCGCGTCGAACAACTGTCGAATATTGACAACCGTCCGACACTTGCTCGCACGCCTGCCGCCTTCTCGGACGCGATCCGGCTCGACATGGGATGTCATTTTGTTCAACTCTTGCCGGTGATGTGGCGTCGGTGTACACAACAGCTGTGCATATGCGAATGCCGGACGCTCGGATCGGGAACCGGGAACGGGTTATCGAGCTGCTGCGTACCCGTGGCGCGCTGACCCGCGCCGACCTCGCTCGATCGCTCGGCCTTTCCCGGGCCACGGTCTCGAACGTCGTCGCCGCGCTGTATCGCGAAGGCCTGGTCGTCGAGACCGAGAGCACTGACACCAGCGTGCAGCCGCGGCAAGGACGGCCGGGCGCCCTGCTCACCCTCAACCCCTCGGCCGGCGTGGTCGTGGGGATCGACTTCGGCCACACCCACGTGCGGGTCATCGTGGCCGATCTGGCGCACACGGTGCTCGCCGAGAACACCCGGATCCTGACCCGGGATCACGACGCGCGCCACGCCTTGCAGACCGCGGTAGCCATGGCCGAGGAAACGCTCATCGCCTCGGGGGTGGATCGGACCAAAGTGATCGGCGTCGGCGCGGGCGTGCCCGGCCCAGTCAATACGCTGACCGGAGCCGTCGGCTCCTCGAGCATCGCGCCAAGCTGGGTGGGGCTGCGACCCGGCGAGGAACTCGCCGCTCGGCTCGAGTTGCCGGTGCTCGTCGACAACGTGGGCAATCTCGGCGCGCTGGCCGAGGTCACCTGGGGCGCCGGCCAGGGGTCACAGGTCGCGGTGTACATCAAGCTCGGCACGGGCGTCGGCGCCGGTTTCGTGCTGGGCGGCCGCATCTTCCGCGGGTCCTGCGGGACCGCCGCCGAATTCGGGCACATGACCATCGACCCGGCCGGGCAGATCTGCCGCTGCGGAAACCGCGGCTGCCTAGAGACCTACGTCGGGCTGCCCGCTCTGCTCGGCCAGCTGCGCACGCACTACGGGGCCGATCTGACGACGCATGATGTGGTCGCGTTGGCCCTCGCGGGCGACCGTGCCTGCGGCCGCGTGCTCGCCGACGCCGGCCAGCGGGTCGGATCCGCGATGGCGATCGTGTGCAACCTGTTCAACCCGGACCGGGTGATCATCGGTGGCGAGTTGGCCGCCGCCTGCGACATCGTGCTGCCGCCGCTGCGCAACGCGCTGGATCGCGACGCGCTGCCGTTCGCCGGCGGACATGTGACGGTGTGCAAGGGCCAACTTCGCGATCGCGCCGTGGCGCTCGGCGCGATCGCGACCATTCTGCACGCGACGACGCGCTTCGTCAGCGCGTCGCGCTCCGCGGCCCCGACCCGCCCCTGAAGACCAGCGCCCCGGAAAACCAGCGCCGCAGGCCCAGGAAGACAGCCGCTTTCATCCATCGAACACGTCGATACGATTCGACACACACGCGCTCAGCTGGGCCGATTCTCTGTGGCCTGATGATCCATCGAACGAGTACTTGCGCAACCGGACTGCTCACGCCATGATGACCAGAAGTTTCGAGATTCCGGCATGTCACACCGAACCGGACACGGTGTCGAACCGGATCGAAAAGGCGCGTGACTGACAGCGGTTTCATCCGCCATACCAGGCCACTGCGCGCCGACACTTTCACTGCGCGGGCGATTCGCTCACGGGCCGTGCTGATCTGACAGCCGACCCAGCGGCCTCGCCTTATTCGCCCGGCCAATTAATAACAGCCCTCTGATGCCCACGTATCGAGGAGATCTACCATGCTGAAAGCTGCCATATCCGCGTGCCCACTCAACCTTCGAACGCGCTCGGCCCGAATCCTGCTGAGCGCGCTCGCCGCGACGGTAGCGCTCGTGGCGATGCTTTTCACGGCGCTGCCGGCCTCCGCCCAACCCGCACCTGGAGCCGCACCCGCGTCGCACGCCACGCCCGGCAATCCCTATCAGCGCGGGCCGAACCCTACCCTGGCCATGATCGAGGCCACCCACGGCCCCTTCGCCACCGCGCAGATGAGCGTTCCGACCGGTCACGGCTTCAACGGCGGGACGGTCTACTACCCCACCGACACCAGCCTCGGCACCTGGGGCGCGCTGGCCATCGTGCCCGGATATACGGCCCTGTTCCGCAATGAAGAGGCCTGGATGGGGCCGTGGCTCTCCTCCTTCGGCTTCGTCGTGCTCGGCATCGAAACCAACAGCCGCACCGACAACGCCGACGCGCGCGCCACCGAACTGCTGGCGGGGCTGACGTGGCTGACCACGCAGAGCCCGATCCGCAACCGCGTCGACCCACACCGGCTCTCGGTGCTCGGGCACTCCGCGGGCGGAGCCGGTGCGATCATCGCCGCGGAACGCCAGCCATCGCTCAAGGCGATGGTCGGACTCGCTCCCGGGTTCCCGGGCAACGGTCTGAGCATGGCCACGGACAAGGTGCCGACTCTGGTCGTCGGCGGCCAGAAGGACACCGCGGTGACCCCAACGTACCTGGCCGGCCTGTATGCCACCCTGCCCGCTTCGACGCAGAGCGCTTTCGCGCAGATCGCCGGCGCGACGCACCTTTACTACCTGCACCCGAACAACGTCGAGATGAAGCTACTGATCCCCTGGCTGAAGATCTTCCTCGACAACGACACCCGGTACGAACAGTTCCTCTGTCCGAGCCTGCCGGACCCGAGCACCATCTCGATCTACCACCCCAAGTGCCCTTACGTACCCTCACACTGAGGACAAACCGATGCCACGACTTCGAACCCGAGGAGCGGGCGCGCTGACTGCCGCGGTCAGCACCCTCACATCCGCGGCGGTGATCGCCGTCGCCCTGCCTGGCCCGGCGAACGCGGCGAGCGAAACGGTGACGGTGAACCTGTCGACCACGCTCGGCACCCCACAGTACCGGGCCTCCGGCACGCTCCACGGAATGACCGAGAACGCCACCAACCCTCCAGACCAGTACTACCGGAACATCAAGTTTCAGTTCGAACGCGCGGGCGGCGCGCATCTGGGCAATCCCGGCGGCTGGATCTTCGGCACGTACGCCCGCCGCTGGAACTCGACCCTCGCTCAAGCCAAGCGCACCGCGGCGCTCGGCGGGACGTTCATCATCCTGCCGCACGACCTCTGGGGCGCTGGCAGCGGGAGCAGCGCACCGCTGCCCGGCGACAACGGAAACTGGACCGACTTCGACAACTTCCTGAGCACCCTCATCTCCGACGTGAAGGCCAATGGCCTGAATGTGGAGTGGGATCTGTGGAACGAGCCTGACCTCACCGGGTTCTGGGCCAGATCGCAGTCTCAGTACCTGGCCATGTGGTCGCGAGCCTACAAAGCAGTACGCGCCGCGATCCCGAACGCGGTCATCGTGGGGCCGAGCACCGCCTTCAAACCGTCAACCGGCAGCGCCTGGTGGACGGCGTTCCTCAACTTCACGAAGGCCAACAGCGTTCTGCCGAATATCTACAGCTGGCACGACGAGCCCGGCGACCCAGTACCCGAGACGCATAACGCCGACACTCTGCTGGCCGCGCACGGCATAAGCCGCACCCGGCCGTACCAGATCAACGAGTACGCCACCTTCGGCCAGCAGCACGCCGGGCCCGGCGCCTGGTATATCGGGCGGCTCGAGCGCGCCGGGGCCGACGGGCTGCGCGGCAACTGGGCCAGCGGAATGGGCGAAGAGGATTACGAGGCCAATCTGCTGGTCAAGAACGGGGCCGGGCAGTACCAGCCGCGCGGAGAATGGTGGATGTACGACTTCTACGGCTCGATGACCGGCAATCTGGTGTCCACCACGCCGAGCACCGACCTGGAGGCGGTGGCCTCGAAGAACACCGGGATTGTCAAGGTCCTGCTCGGCAACCACGGCACCACTGGCACGATGACCGTCAACATCAACCGCCTGGACACCGTCTCGGGGTTGATCAGCGGCGGCCACGTCAGAGTCATCTTGCAGCGAGTGCCCGACAACAACGGCGGCGCCGTCACCGGCCCGGTGACCGTCTCCGACACCACCGTCACCGTCAACAACAACGCCATCGCCGTCTCAGTGCCCTGGACCAACGCCAAGGACGGCTACACCATCACCATCGAACCCTGACGCGGGAGACCGCTGGCGTAGCCGCGGCAAAGCCTTCCCGTCCACGACATCCAAGATCCGGACGCCGCGGACGGGAAGGCAGATCCTCAGCCGGTGACGATCAGCATCGCGCTTCCAGCCGGCACGGTGACCGTGACTGTGCTGCCAGAGACCGTGAGCTGTTGCGGCGTCGGGTGGAAAGCCGCAGTCACGCTCACGCCGGATCCCGCGATGGTAATGCTCTTAGACGTGAGTGACGGCGCCGTCAGCGGATAGGCGGCCGCCCTCGTCGCGGAACCCGACAGGTGCACGGTCGCGGTGAGCGTCGCAGAGCTCTTGTTGTCAAGCATCACATTCGCGCCGATGCCCCACGCGGTGACCCCGGACGCGCCCGAGACGGTCGCGGAGTGCAGCGTGCCCGCGCCGGCCAGGCTCCAGAGCAGCTCGGCGTAGTACACCGCCTGCACGCCGGTCGGGTTCAGGCCGCTGAACATGATCGGCGAATAGTACAGCGGGAACTGAGTGGAGGTGCCGCCATGGAAATTCACCCCGGAGCCGCCGTGCGCGGCCACGTCGTCCATGAAGTCCAACGCCCACAGCGCGGCCGCCTGCACGTCGCTGACACCCGGCTCACCGCCGTGGAAGTACGAGTTCGCCTCAGTCATTCGCCACTGGGCGACTCCACCGGCCGCGCGGGCACCGCCCACGGCGCTGCACAGATTCGTCAGCACTCCACCCGGCGCGGTGGAGGCGAGCATGCCCGAGATCGTGGCGCCGGAGTTGTTGCCGATGTAAGCGTGCATCGACAGGATCGTCAGGGCATTGCTGCGCTCGTGCGTGCCGAACGGCGTGAGCCACGAGGTCGTCCCGGCGGTGCCGGGTCCGTCGAACACCGCGCTGGGCACCTTCGCGCGGATCGCCTTGACGTAGTTGTTGTAGGAGGCTTCGTACGCCGACTCGCTGGTGTAGTAGTTGACCTCGTTGCCAATCTCGAAGGCGAGCAGGCTCGATCCGAGCGCCTTGGCCGCGTACGCCGCCTCGGACGCCGCGTTCGCGGAGTTGTTCGTCTTCAGATTGATCCCGTAAAGCACTTTCCAGCCGGTCGCGTGGACGAACGCGGCGAGCTTGTCCACGTCGGCCGGGGCGATCTGCGAGGCCGAGCCTCCGGAGCCGGTCGGGTTCCAGTTCACCATGTCGACGAGGTTGCCGCCGAGGCGCAGCACACTCGGCCCGAGCAGCCGGAACAGGCTGACCAGATTGGTGTCGTGCGCGTCGAACATGCCCGCGCCGACCCGGTCCTTCTCATAGCTGAAGCCGGCAAAACCGGTGCCGGACTGCCCGCTGCCGGCCGAACTGACGGTGACGGTCACGGGCGTCGCAGCCCTCGTCGTCGCGGTGCTCGTTCCCGCCGCGGCCGCGGTCCCGGCGCCGGACGCGCACAGCGCGGTGGCCACGCTCGCGGCCAGCAGGGCGCCGGCAGCGCGCCGACGCTCCAGAACTCTGATCATCAGAACCCTCCCTACCGACGAACCCGGTCTCCGCCGCGCGCCATGGGTGCGCCCCAGGGGTGCCGGATTGTCGGATCGATTCGACTCAATTGTCGAGGATTGTAGGTAAAAATCATGAAGTACACCATAGCGCCCATATCAACACTGATTTGTCCGCGCTCGCACCGCCGGCGCCAAGCCCTGGCCGCGGCGGTGGCTGCGCTCCTGGTGGCCGGCGCGGCTGCCGCGCTGGTCGCCGGGCCCTCGGCCGGATCGGCGAACGCGCTGGCCAACGGACTCGCCCTGACGCCGCCGATGGGCTGGAACGACTGGAACGCGTACAAGTGCAACGTGTCCGAAGCCCTGGTCAAGCAGACCGCTGACAAGATCGTGTCCTCGGGGCTCGCCACGGCCGGATACCAGTACGTGAACATCGACGACTGCTGGATGCAGTCCACCCGCGACTCCAGCGGCAATCTGCGGCCCGACTACACCAAGTTCCCGGACGGCATCTCCGGGACTGCGGCGTACGTGCACGCCAAGGGCCTGAAGCTGGGCATCTACGAGGATGCCGGAACGCACACGTGCAAGGGATACCCGGGCAGCCTCGGCCACGAGTCCCAGGATGCCAAGCTGTTCGCGTCCTGGAAGGTGGACTACCTCAAGTACGACAACTGCTACAACCAGGGCGTCAGTGCCCAGACCCGCTACACCACCATGCGCAACGCGTTGCAGGCGACCGGCCGTCCGATGGTCTACAGCATCTGCGAAATCGGCTTCAGCTCGCCCTGGCTGTGGGCCGCCAACGTCGGCAACCTGTGGCGCACGACCAACGACATCCAGCCCAACTATGCCAGCATGCTGAGCATTTTCCACAAGAACGTCACGCTCTCGCAGTACGCCGCGCCCGGCCACTGGAACGACCCCGACATGCTGGAGATCGGCAACGGCATGACGGCGACCGAGGACCACACCGAGTTCAGCCTCTGGGCCGAGATGGCCGCTCCGCTGCTGGCCGGAGACAACCTGGTCAACGCCAGCGCCACCACCTTGTCCATCCTGGGCAACAAGGCGGTCATCGCGGTCGACCAGGACTCGCTCGGCCGACAGGGCCGGATGATCCGCTCCTCCGGCGGCCTGGACGTGCTGGCCAAGCCGTTGGCCAACGGTGATGTGGCCGTGGTCCTGTTCAACGAGAACAGCGCCGCCGCCACCGTCAGCACCACTGCTTCGGCCATCGGCAAGAGCGGCGCGAGCAGCTACACGCTCACCGATCTGTGGACCGGCGCCGTGC
>NZ_DATNGK010000139.1:0-2322 GCF_035605935.1 Actinocrinis sp.
GGCGGGCGGATCGTCATCTCCGGCGCGACCAGCGGCGATGTTCCCCCGGCGGAGCTCACGAGGATCTTCTTCACCCAGCTGTCCGTGGTGGGCTCCACGATGGGCACTCGCGACCAACTGGGCCGCCTGATCCGCTTCTGCGAGCAGACCGGCACCCGGCCGCTGATCGACCGGGTACTCCCGCTCGCCGAGGCGCGTGAGGGCTTCGCGGCGATGATCGACGGCAGCCACACCGGCAAGGTCGTCTTCGTGCCGTAGCCCTGGCGGCTAGGCGTTTCCCCGCGGTTTCCTGCATTATTCGCCGTAGGGCCGAGCCATGGGTACGGTCGATGGGGTGACGAGCGAGACCAACGGCCCCAGTTCACCTGACCCGTCGGACTCATCTGATGAGCCGGACATCGCTCAGAGCGGGTCAGCCCCTCCGACGACACCGATGCCGGTGCAGACGGCAGCGGAAGACAGCGAGCACCAGGCCACGCAGGGACTGCCCCTCCTGCCTGCTCCTCCGCCGCCCCCGGCCCCTCCGTCGGCATCGCCGCCGGTGCAGCAGTCGGCCGAGACGCCGAGCGTCGGCGAGCGGGAGACACAGGGTCTGCCGCTGCTGCCTTCGTCGCCCCCGCCGCCGTCCTCGGCTGCGCCGGAGCCTGCCGTGCAGCGGCCCCATTCGCACCGGCGGACGGAGCATGCCGTCTATCACACCAGCGCGGTGTACGGGGGCAGCGCGCAGCAGCAACAGCAGCAGCCGCCGGTGAAGCGGCGCACGGTCGCGGTGATGGTGACCGCGGGGGTGCTCGCCGTGCTCGTGGTGGCGCTCGTGCTCGTGCTTACGGTCTTCAAGCCGGGCGGGAGCGGCACGCCCACGTACGGCATCATCCCGAACGGGTCGTCGGCGCAGCAGGACGGGCAGCAGGTCGCCGCCGCGTTCCTCACCGCTTGGCAGGAAGGCGACCTAACGAAGGCCGCGAACTACACGGACCAGCATTCCGCGGCCGCGGCGGCCCTCACCGCCTACGCCAAGGACCTGAATCTGAAGAGCTTCGCCGCCACACCTGGCGCGGTCACCGAAGCGGCCGGGTCGACGACCGCGCAGCCCCGCGAGAGCGTTACCTTCGCGGTCAGCGCCTCGGTCGCGGCGGGCAGCGGTAATGCGGCGGTGCGCGGTAAGTGGGCCTACCACTCCAAGCTCGTCGCTTACCAGCAGGCGAACTCGTCTGTCTGGTTCGTCAAGTGGCAGCCCGACGTGGTCGCGCCCAACCTCACCGCGGCCACCCACCTGGCCGCCGTCACGGTGTCGCCGACGGTCAGCATGGTCACCGACGCCAGCGGCGCGAACCTCACCCGCTACGGCGACGCCGGGCTTAATACCATCGCTGGCCTGCTGAAGACGTCGGCGCCGGTTACCGAAGGGGCCAAGCCCGGCCTGAACGTGCAGATCGAGACCAAGTCCGGCCAGCCGGTGCCGAACAGCCAGGCGATACTCGTCGCGCCCGGCAATTACCCGACGGTTTCCACCACGATCAACGCGAAGGCGGAGGCCGCCGCGCGCAGCGCGGTCGGCATGCACAAGCAGAGCTCGATAATCGCGATCCAGCCGTCCACCGGCCAGATCCTCGCGATCGCCAACAACGCCGAGCAGAACGACTTCGCGCTGACCGCCAAGGTCGCGCCGGGCTCGACGATGAAGGTCATCACGTCCGCGGCGCTGCTCAACGCCGGGGTCTTGAACCCCCAGACGCCGGTCGCCTGCCCCGCGGCCTTCACCATTCAGGGGATCACGTACCACAACGACCAGAACGAGTCCGAGCCGCCAGGGACGCCGTTCTCGGAGGACTTCGCGCAGTCCTGCAACAACGCGTTCACCACCCAGTGGTCGCACCTGTCAGGCAAGCTCGCGAGCACGGCGAAGGACTACTTCGGCCTCAACCAGAACTGGAACATCGGCATCGGGAACCTGTCCGCCTCGTACTTCAACGCGCCGGCCAGCGCGTCCGGGTCCGAGCTCGCCCAGGAGGCGTTCGGTGAGGGGTCGCTCATCGCCTCGCCGATCGCGATGGCCTCGGTGGCGGCCACGGTGGAGAGCGGCACGTTCAAGCAGCCGATCCTCACGACGACGGCCAAGCAGGTGACCGCCAAGCCGCTGCCCGCCGCCACGCAAGCGGGCCTTAAGCAGATGATGCGCGCCGTGGTGACCAGCGGCACCGGCGCCGGCCTCGGCTTCGGCCCGAACGTCTACGCCAAGACGGGCACCGCCGACATCCAGGGCCAGGACCAGCCGAACAGCTGGCTGATCGCGTTCGACCCGACGAAGGACATCGCGGTCGG